>CBDUPN010000178.1:0-3321 GCA_965369125.1 uncultured Aureibaculum sp.
GATCCGCCACTGCTCATACCTGCAAAAACGCCTTCTTCTTTAGCCAGCCTTTTGGTCATGGCTGTTGCTTCCTGTTCGCTTACTTCTATGATCTGGTCTACTTTTTTACGATCAAATATTTTAGGCAAATAGGCTTCGGGCCATTTTCTTATACCGGGAATTCTCGAATCATCAGTGGGTTGCGCACCGACTATTTGAATAGATCTGTTTTTTTCTTTTAAAAAAGTTGAGGTTCCCATAATGGTTCCTGTTGTACCCATGGCCGATACGAAATGGGTGATCGTACCTTCGGTATCGCGCCATATTTCGGGGCCGGTAGTTTTATAATGCGCCTTCCAGTTATCATCATTAGCAAACTGATCGAGCATAAAATATCCTTCTTCAATCACTTTTCTCTCAGCATAATCCCTTGATCCTTCAATACCAACATCAGAAGGGGTTAAGGTTACCTTGGCACCGTAGGCTTCCATGGTCTGTATGCGTTCTTTGGTAGAATTCTCTGGCATTACCAGTTCAATATCTAATTTAAAAGCGCTGGCGATCATGGCCAAGGCAATACCGGTATTTCCACTGGTAGCCTCTATAAGTTTATCGCCTTCTTTTATCTCCTTACGGTCAATGGCAGATTTGATCATATGATAAGCAGCACGGTCCTTTACGCTGCCACCGGGATTATTTCCTTCCAGTTTTAATAAAAGGGTAATATTTTTATTTTTAATTAAATGATTTGATTTAATTAATGGGGTATTACCAATGATATCAAACAAGGTCTGTGTTTTCAAGGTCTATATTTATTTTTTAGGTTTCAATTTTGTTTCAGAGGTATGATAGACCAAAGAATTTTCGGGAATGGACGCTATTACCCATACATTTCCACCAATGGTAGAATTTTTACCAATAATGGTATCGCCTCCTAAAATGGTGGCATTTGCATAAATGGTAACATTATCTTCAACGGTAGGATGCCTTTTTTCTCCTTGCATTTCTTTGGTTACCTGCAAAGCGCCCAGGGTAACCCCTTGATAGATCTTAACATGATCTTTAATTACGGCAGTCTCTCCAATGACAATACCTGTACCATGATCAATAAAAAAGGGGGTTCCGATCTCAGCTCCCGGATTTATATCTATTCCCGTAAGCCGGTGCGCATATTCGCTCATTAACCTAGGAATTAATGGCATGTCGATCTTATAAAATTCATGGCTGAATCGATAAACGGCAATGGCATAAAAACCCGGATAGGCCAAATACACTTCTTCAATATTATTGGCCGCAGGGTCGTTTTCTAATATCTCTTTGGCGTCTAAATTCAGTTTTTCTATAATATCTGGTAACTTGTTTAGAAAAGATTTCCAAACCAAATCACAAGAAACTTCAGGATTAAAGCATGCTATGGAGGTGATCTCATCAAAATCCTGACCTAATTTTTTAATATTTTCTTCCACCGAAATATTAGCGTCGAAGAGGGTATAAAAAAGATGATCTGTAAAACATTCTGTTTTCCTTTTCAGGCTGAAATCGAGATTAGGCCTCTTCTTGTGAGATTGTATTTTTTGTATAATGATATCTAAAGACATATGATGATCGAAAATTTTAATTTAATATGATGGTCTCTTAGTTTACAATAATTACCATTCCTTACAAACTTCTTCAAAAGGAACCCTAAAACGTTCACCGTATACCCCTTCCGGTTTTCGAATTCCACAGCTTATAACCATATTTATCTGGGCGCCATAGGGTAATTTTAATAAGCGTTTGATCCTATAGGTATCGGTTCCTTCCATGGGGCAGGTATCATAACCAATGGCAGCCATACTCAGCATGAAGGTTTGGGCTGCTAAGGCAGCACTTTTATGCGCCACCACCCTGATATCCTTGGCCCTTACTTCCCTGTACATGGGTCTAAAAAGGCCAACGATATTCGCGAAGAGGTATTTTAACCAACCGAAAATACCGAGAAAATCACCATAGGTAAATGGCATTAACATGCTATAATATTTTCTTATCATTTTTTCACGGCTGCTTTGCTCTTCAACCGGTTTTGGTTTATACATCGCATTGATGTTTTTCAAATTCGATTTTATCCTATCTCTCCATAGATCTTTTCGCACAACGATCACTACTAACTGCAGGGCGGTTTTTGATGCATTTTGATCGAAACATAAACGTGATAATTTATTTTTCATTTCATCAGAAATAATATGATGAAACTCCCAAAGTTGCATATTGCTGCTGCTTGGTGCCAGCATGGCCTGTTTTATGCATTGTTTAACCTTTTTTGTATCGATTGGTTTATCAGCGTCATAAATTTTAATAGCGCGCCTATATTCAACGGCTTCTGAAACACTTTTTTCTTGAGTCATTATTTGTATTGATTATTTTTTAGTGCTCTAAATGAGCGATCCTTGCATTCATATACCTAAACCACAACGGTGGTATCAAAGAGAGTATCATCATCCCCGGATAGCCCGTGGGCATTTGCGGACTTTCGGGTAAGGAATTTAATACCTGGTACGGTTTACTTCCGTTATAATGATGGTCAGAATGCCTCGATAAATTAAAAAGCATCAATTTACCGATAATATGATCTGAATTCCATGAATGGTGATGTCTTACCTTTTCGTATCTGCCCTTGTCATTTTTTTTACGCAGTAATGCGTAATGTTCTATATAATTAACGGTTTCAAGTTGTAGTATTCCAATGATGGAGGCAGCAATAAAACAAACCAACACCCATACTCCGAAAAAATAATATATGAGCCCCAATAATAATATATTGGCTATAGTATATGTTACCATTTTATTCTTTAGGGAAAAAACAGTGCTGTTCTCATTTGCCAATCTTTTATTTTCTAACTGCCAGGCCTGAATATAACTCGAAAAGTGAGATCGAATCCAAAATATATATAGGGGTTCATTCTTTCTAGCGGTTGCCGCATCATTAGGGGTGGCTACATTAAAATGATGGCCGCCATTATGATAGGGTAAGAAATGCGTATTTAATGAGCTAAGTAACATCAGTTCGCCCAGAAATACCTCGGTTTTGTTAAGTCTATGGCCTAATTCATGTCCGACGTTGATTCCAAAAACCCCGCACATAAGACCCATAGCTGAGATTCTTCCCATATATTCCAATGTTGACAATGGTTCCTTGATGACATAAAAGAACCATAGTAGCATACCTAATTGTATCGGTACGGTGAGGTACAAGATCCAACTGTATAATTTATTTTCCTTTTCTAATTGTGCTGTTTCTTTATCAAAATTTTTACTGTCAGCCTTAAAGAATAATTCCAATAATGGTGTAAACCCAAAGAACAA
>CBDUPN010000179.1:0-3301 GCA_965369125.1 uncultured Aureibaculum sp.
GAAAAATGCAAAAAGGTGAGAAGTTATGTGGCTGTTCCGAAATTTAAAATTGACAAGATAAAAGAAGCCGCTGAAATCATTAATAATGCTAAAAAACCATTTATTGTTTGGGGTCAGGGTGTAATTATAGGAGAAGCAGAACAGGAGTTTCGAAATTTTATTGAAAAAACAAATATTCCGTCGGCATCTACAATTTTAGGATTATCGGCTTTGGAAACAAAACACCCCTTACATGTGGGTATGGTTGGAATGCATGGTAATTATGCACCTAATAAATTAACAAACGAATGTGATGTGCTCATAGCCATTGGAATGCGGTTTGACGACCGTGTTACAGGCGATTTGAACACATATGCAAAACAAGCCAAAATAATCCATTTTGAAATTGACCCTGCCGAAGTTGATAAAAATGTAAAAACAGACATAGCTGTGCTAGGCGATGTTAAAGAAACATTAGCAGCTATCATGCCTTATGCGAATGAGAATAATCATAACGATTGGTTACAAGAGTTTCACAAGCTTTATAAAATTGAATTAGATACTGTTATTAACGATCAATTAAGTCCAGCCAAGAAAGGATTGACCATGGGTGAGGTGTTGGCAGGAATCAATAAAGAAACCGGAGGAGATGCTGTGATAGTATCGGATGTTGGTCAACATCAAATGTTTGCTTGCCGTTATGCCGATTTTATCAAGACCAGAAGTAGTGTTACCTCAGGCGGACTTGGAACTATGGGATTTGCATTACCGGCGGCCATAGGGGCTAAAATGGGGGTGCCCGATAGAGAAGTAATTGCCATTATTGGCGATGGTGGTTTTCAGATGACCATTCAGGAATTAGGTACGATCTTACAAACAAAAGCGGCTGTTAAAATAGTTGTCTTAAACAATAGTTTTTTAGGGATGGTACGTCAATGGCAACAGTTGTTTTTCGATAAACGGTATGCCTCAACAGAAATGGTAAATCCCGATTTTGTTAAAATTGCAGAGGGATATGGCATTGAAGGAAATAGAGTTTCTAAAAGAGAAGATTTATCTGCGGAAATTAAAAAAATGGTAGCATCAAAAGATTCTTATTTTTTAGAAGTAATGATCGAAATGGAAGATAATGTATTCCCTATGATACCATCAGGGGCGAGTGTTTCAGATATCAGATTAAAGTAATTATGGAAGAAGTTAAAAAATTTACGATTTCGGTATATACCGAAAATAATATAGGGATATTAAATCGTCTATCGGCAATATTTTTAAAGCGTCATATCAATATCGAAAGTATGACGGTTAGTAAATCAGAGATCGATTACGTGCACAGGTTTACCTTTGTTGTTAATATCACAGAGAGCAGTGCCCGTAAAATTATAGGGCAGTTGGAAAAACAAATTGAAGTGATCGGTGCATTTTTTCATACCGAAGATGAGATCATCTATCAGGAAACCGCCATGTTTAAATTATCGACAGAATACTTGTACGATGAAGACATTCAAAATAAATTAAAATTAAGAAGGGCGCATATTGTAACTATTACAGAACGGTATTTTGTAATTGAAACTACGGGTTTAAAAGAAGATATCGACAGGTTGTATGAAAAGTTAAAGCCCTATGGTTTGTTGCAATTCGTTCGCTCTGGCAGAATAGCGATCACCAGACCGAGAATGGCGATTTCAGAATTATTAAAAGAATATAATTAAAAGTATAAAGAAAGTAAAAATGACAAATTATTTTAATACACTTCCATTACGTCTTCAATTAGAACAATTGGGTATTTGCGATTTTATGAGTCAGTCAGAATTCGAGGATGGAGTTAAAAAATTAAAAGGCAAAAAAATTGTAATCGTAGGTTGTGGCGCGCAAGGCCTTAATCAGGGATTGAACATGAGAGATTCTGGCTTAAACATATCCTATGCTTTAAGAGAAAGTGCCATCAAAGAAAAAAGGGCTTCTTATAAGAATGCTTATGATAATGGTTTTACGGTGGGCACCTATGAACAGTTGATCCCAACTGCAGACCTGGTAGCTAACCTTACGCCCGATAAGCAACATACCAGTGTAGTTAAAACAATTATGCCGATGATGAAGCAGGGGGCAACCTTATCTTATTCTCATGGATTTAATATCGTTGAGGAAGGTATGCAAATACGAAAAGATATTACGGTTATTATGATAGCACCTAAATGTCCCGGTTCTGAAGTAAGAGAAGAATATAAACGAGGATTTGGTGTGCCAACCCTCATTGCTGTTCATCCCGAGAATGATCCGAAAGGAGAAGGACTGGAACAAGCAAAAGCATATGCTGCCGCAACTGGCGGGCATAGGGCAGGCGTTTTAAGATCTTCTTTTGTTGCTGAGGTAAAATCAGACCTTATGGGAGAGCAGACTATTCTATGCGGATTATTGCAAACAGGTTCTATACTGTCGTTCAATAAGATGGTCGAAAGAGGTGTCGAGGCCGAATATGCTGCCAAACTAATTCAATATGGTTGGGAAACCATAACAGAAGCATTGAAGCATGGTGGCATTACCAATATGATGGATAGGTTATCGAATCCGGCAAAAATAAAAGCCTTTGATTTAGCTCAGGAATTAAAGCAGATCATGAGACCTCTATTTCAAAAACATATGGATGATATCATGAGTGGTCATTTTTCAAAAACCATGATGGAAGACTGGGCGAATGGCGATAAAAATTTATTAGATTGGAGAGAGGCCACGGGTAAAACAGCATTTGAAAAAACCCAGGCTACTTCAAAATCAATTTCTGAACAAGAATATTTTGATAATGCGGTTCTTATGATCGCTTTTGTAAAATCCGGCGTTGAATTAGCGTTTGAAACCATGACGGAAGCGGGAATCAAACAAGAGTCGGCATATTATGAATCTTTACACGAAGCACCATTAATAGCCAATACCATTGCCAGAAAAAAACTATTCGAGATGAACAGGATTATTTCTGATACTGCAGAATATGGTTGTTATTTATTCGATCACGCCTGTAAACCCCTGTTGAAAGACTTTATGAAAGAAATAGATATCGATGTGATAGGCACTGCCTTTGGCAAGGGAAAAGGTAATGGCGTTGATAATAAAGAGCTGATCGCCGTCAATAAGAGTATCCGTCAACATCCTGTAGAGCATATAGGTGCAAGTCTAAGGGCTTCGATGACAGCGATGAAAAAAATAGTGTAATGCAGATTCCAACAGAATTTCAAATAACTGAATTACTACATCAGCGTACTTATTTAATTAACGGTGAGCTAAAAACCTGGAAGGGTAAAACGACCGAAGTATATTCAACCATATCATC
>CBDUPN010000180.1:0-3292 GCA_965369125.1 uncultured Aureibaculum sp.
GGTTCTTTTGATTCTTTATGCGGAATTAAAAATGCAATGGCTTTAACCTCCGGTTCAGAATTATCTAATAAAATTTTGTAGAAATATTTAGGGATCGCTACCTTTTCTTTACCAATAGTAGCTAGCTCATCATTTAAAACGCCGCCTGTTATAACATATAAATGTCTTTCTTTACTCGCCCAAAATCTCGTTTTTTGTTCTAGCCTATTCCAGACACCTCCATTAAAATCTAGCTTTTGAGGACTAATATTCGAGGTCAAAAAAGTTTCATTATAGGCCTCTTCAGAGAATTTTCTATCACCGGCAGGGCATAAATGTCCTTTGCTGAAGCCTGAATTTTTATAATTTCTATAATTGGCCGATTTAGTTTTAACTTTTTTGTCTGGCTCAAAGAAAGGACGTTTTCTGTTTGTGCCAATTAGATGTTCCTTTTTTAATTCATAAGCTACCCATTCGGCTTGTTCATACTTTTCGTGATATGAAAGTGAGTAGAATTTGTGTTTAATAATTTGATTGGTAGTTGACGTCGGTAAATAATCAAAGGATGAGGTTAGATTTTGATTTATTTCATCATCAGTACTAATTTCATTACTTGATGGATAGTAAAGGTAGATGATCAAACTTAATAAAAGTACTAGTAATGGATAAATAATGGCTTTATTTTTCAATTTATCGTTTTACTTTTTAATTGTATTTCTTCAAAATCATCAGTACGTTCCAGGTTTGCAAACGTTTTCACTATTGCAGGAGATGGATGTGTTAATTTTCTTGTTTTTAGATCAATAAAAGCAGCATAGATCTTAATTTCGGCTGCCAAAACACCATCTTCCCTAAATATTTTATGAAGCATCTTAAAACGATCACCTTTGGCAGAGATACCTGCTAAATACAATTCTATTGAAATTTCATCACCCAATTTAATTTCTTTTAAAAAAGTTGTTTCTTCTTTAAATAGAATTGGCCCGAAATGGTGTTTGTCAAATTCTTGCGGAGGAAAACCATGATCTTTAAAAAATCGAATCCTGCATTCAGCAGCATAATCGTTGTAAGCAGTATGCCGCATATGTTTATTGGCATCGAAATCTGCCCATTTTGTAAAGAAAGAGATCTTATATGCCATTAATGTAAGGCATTTTTTATTCGCTTAAAGGCTTCTTTAAGTTCTTCCGTAGATGCTGCATAAGAAAGACGAATACAATTTGGCGCTCCAAAAGCATCGCCGGTAACGGTGGCCACATTGGCTTTTTCTAACAAGAACATCGAAAAATCTGAGGCATTATCAATGCGAAAACCATCTATCGTTTTCCCAAAATAAGATGATACATCCGGAAATACATAAAATGCACCTTTTGGCTCATTGGTTTTTATTCCTTTGATATCTTTTAATAGATCAAGTACTAAATTTCGTCTACTATAAAATTCATCAACCATATATTGTATTTTGGAAACAGGCGCATCTAAAGCTTTAATTGTAGCCCGTTGTGCGATACAATTTGCCCCCGAAGTTACTTGACCTTGCATTTTAGTGCATGCTTTGGCTATCCAAGCGGGGCCGCCCATATATCCAATTCGCCAACCAGTCATGGCAAAAGCCTTAGCCACGCCATTAACAGTGATCGTTCTGTCATACATATTTTCAATGGCTGCAAAACTAAAATTTGGTTCGCCATAATTAATATGTTCGTAAATCTCATCAGAAAGAATATAGATATTCGGATATTTCTCTAGAACTTTGGCCAATGCCCTATATTCACTTTCACTATAAACTGTGCCACTTGGGTTATTAGGAGAATTAAAGAAAATTAATTTTGTCTTAGGCGTAATCGCCGCTTCTAATTGTTCTGGAGTGATCTTAAAATCTGATTCAATAGTAGAAGGGATTACCTTATAAGTTGCTTCTGCTAGTGTCGCAATTGCAGAATAACTTACCCAATAAGGGGCAGGTAATAGTACTTCATCTCCAGGATTAAGTAAAACCATGGCAACATTCGCAATTGATTGTTTCGCGCCGGTTGATACTACAATCTGATTTGTAGTATAGGTCAAATTATTATCCCGTTTAAATTTTCGACAAATGGCCTCGCGTAATTCCAAATAACCGTCAACTGGTGTATAAGAATTATAATTATCATCAATGGCCTGTTTGGCCGCTTCTTTTATAAAATCGGGGGTGTTAAAGTCAGGTTCTCCTAAACTTAAACTTATAATATCTTTACCCTCTGCCTTTAATTCACGGGCTTTTGCAGCCATGGCTAATGTTTCAGAAACAGGTAAATTGTTAATTCTGTCGGAAAGATGTTGCATTATTTGAAGTCTATAAATTTAGCTCCAAAAGTAAAAATTTAAAAGTAATTAATAGATAGTAAAAAAAGCTTTTATTGATAAATTGTTAGATTTCAAACTCATTTAAATTAAAAGTGAAATTTAACTAAGCCATCGCAGGTTTTTTACCCAACTCTTTTAGCTGTTGAAAATGTAAAGCAATGGCTTTACGAGTTGTTTTATATTCGTTATAAGGTAAATTAAACTCCTTAGCGGTTTTCTTTACGATCTTAGCCAGGTCTTTATAATGAACATGACTAATATGAGAAAATAAGTGATGTTCGATTTGCCTGTTCAATCCTCCTGTAAACCAACCAACCAATTTATTTTTAGGGGCAAAATTTGCTGTTGTAAATAATTGATGTATCGCCCAGGTATTTTTAATATTACCTTCTCCATCAGGTAAAGGCATTTCAGTATCGGGCATAACATGCGCTAATTGAAATGTAATACTTAAGATGAGGCCTGCTACATAATGCATCACAAAAAAGCCAATTAATATTTTCCACCAAGCTAAATTTAGCACTACTATTGGAATTACGATCCAAACCAATACATAAATTATTTTGGAGATCGCTAATATCGTCCACTGGGTCGTTGGATTAGGAGATTTACCATAAGAAAGACCTCTTTTTAAATATTGGTACATCTGTTTAAAATCTGTTGTTATAGCCCAGTTGATCGTTAATAATCCATAAAGAAATACAGAATAATATTGTTGGTATTTATGCATTTTATGCCAATCGGCATGCTTTGAAAACCTAATTACCCTACCTGCATCGATATCTTCATCATGACCCTGTATGTTTGTATAGGTATGGTGTAGCACATTATGCTGTACTTTCCAGTTAAAAGCATTACCAGCCAGAATATATATACTGCTGCCCATTAAGTTATTTACCCATTTTTTACTCGAAAATGAACCGTGATTTCCATCATGCATAACATTCATGCCAACACCGGCCATCCC
>CBDUPN010000181.1:0-3279 GCA_965369125.1 uncultured Aureibaculum sp.
ACTTCTCCGGCAGCAATTTGATTGGCAACATTATCAGGGAGGAGATGAATGATATCAGACATTAAAAAAGTGTGTGGATTTGAAAGATATAGGCTACTATACCAACAATGATGGCTATAATTACCGCTAATCTAATGTTGGAATTTCTGTTTGTAGCATGTCTTTTATTTCTTATCCATTGCGATTTTAGGTTATTTTTAGTAAAGTTGATTCGAGGCGTGTTAGTCTTATCATACTTTTCTTGTAAATTTTTTAGTCTTTCTTTACGTTCGTCATAATAACGAGGCTTGTAATCAAAAACATAATGTGAACGTTGTTTAAATAAATTACCTAACATGACCTATAATTCGCTTTATGATAAACTCCAAATTTACTTAATTAATAAAAAGTGGTCAAATAATGTTTATAATTTGATAGTTAAATCTATCTTAAAGTTGCCATTTTTATGGCAGCAATAGCGCATTCAACACCTTTATTGCCAAGTTTACCACCAGAACGGTCTTTCGCCTGTTGTAATGTATTATCGGTCAATACACAAAATATGGTAGGTATGTCGAATTGAACGTTAAGGTCTTTTAGACCTTGTGTCACGGCATCACATACAAAATCAAAATGTTTTGTTTCACCTTGAATTACAGAACCAATGGCAATAATTGCATCAAATTCCCCCTTTTTTAATAAATGCTTACAACCATAGACCAATTCGAAACTACCCGGAACAGCTAAGTGAACGATGTTTTTTTCCAGCGCTCCATTTTCTAATAAGGCTGTTTTTGCCCCTTTAAAAAGATTGTTGGTGATATTAGGGTTCCATTCAGAAACAACTATCCCAAACCGAAATTTCTTGGCGTTAGGAATTTTAGATTTATCGTAACCTGATAAATTAGTAGAAGCCATGTTAGCTTAATTTTCTGAGGCTAACTGAGCTCGGTTAATATAGGCGTCAATGGTTTTTCCTTCATCAGAATTTGGATATTCTTCTTTAATTTTTGTAAACAACTCTTCCGCTTTTTTATAATCTTGAAGATCCAGGGCAATATTTCCTGCTTTGAAGAGATATAGCGGTGATGTGAAGTCATTACTTTTAAATTTCGCCGCCTTTACGTAATATTCCATAGCCTCTTTGGGCTGATTAATTTGAGAAAAAGCATCTCCTATGTTTCCTTTAGCAAGGGCTCCTAATATCTCATCATCTGTAGAAAAACTATTTAGCTGGGTAATGGCATTTTCGTAATCGTTCATTTTCAGATAAGCGATCCCGGCCATATATTTTGCAAGATTACCGGCATCAGTGCTTCCGTAATTATCAATGATGTCTAACAAACCATATCTTCCGTCGGCACCATTTAAGGCTAGGTTATATAAAGAATCCACTTCTGCAGTACCAATTTGAGCCTTGTCAAAAAAGCTTTTTGGATAAGCCAATTCATCGGCAGCTTCTTTTTCTTTAGGCGCTTGAATATATTTGTTATATCCAAGGTATCCAAGTATAACAGCCGCAACAACAATTAAAGCCGAAAATAGAATTTTACTATTCTTTTCTACCCATTGCTCAGATTTGGAAGCTGTTTCATCTAATGTTTTAAAAACTTCTGCTGTTGTGCTTTGTTCTTCTAATTTTGAGAATTTGTCTTTATTTGCTTTTCCTCCTTTTTTCTTATATGTGGCCATTACCTTATTGAAATTTTGTGAGCGCAAAAATATAATTTTTTATTGAAATTATATTCTTAATATTAATCTAAATTTTGTTTTTTTGCACAGATTGACTTATAAAGCATGTATCTAAAAAAAATTGCCCTCGTAAATTATAAAAATTTTGATTCAGCATCTTTTGAATTTGAAACGAAGATCAATTGCTTTATCGGCAATAATGGTGTAGGTAAAACAAATGTTTTAGATGCCATTTATCACTTAGCTTTTACCAAAGGTTATTTTAATAGCATCGCCGTCCAGAACATTCAACATGAGAAAGATTTTTTTTTAATCGAAGGGGTTTTCGAAATTGAAGGCAAGAAAGAGGTTATTAGTTGTAGCTTAAAAAGGGGTCAGAAAAAAGTTGTCAAGCGCAATGGGAAAGAGTATGAGAAATTATCAGAGCATATCGGTTTGGTACCTTTGGTGATCATTTCTCCCAACGATACAAACCTCATTACGGAAGGCAGTGATGTGCGGCGTAAATTTATGGATAGTGTGATTGCCCAATCTGATAAGGGATATCTGCAAAGCTTAATTTCGTATAACAAAGCACTTTCCCAGCGTAATTCATTATTAAAATATTTTGCTTTAAATCATACTTTTGATGCATTAAATGTTGAGATTTACAATAAACAATTGATCGACTATGGATCAAAAATATTTCAAAAAAGATTAGAATTTACGGAGAAATTTACCCCAATTTTTGAGGAAAGGCATAAACACATTAGTAATAATAATGAGAAGGTAAAATTCATATACAATTCACAGTTAAATAATGAAGATTTAGGTGAATTATTAATTAATAACATTGAAAAAGATAAATTATTACAATATACTTCGGTAGGAATTCATCGTGATGATTTGTTATATAGTATAGACGAACACCCAATCAAAAAATTCGGTTCTCAAGGTCAGCAAAAATCATATTTAATAGCCTTAAAATTAGCCGAATTTGATTTTTTAAAATTACAATCTAAATTAACACCAATCTTGCTTTTGGACGATATTTTTGATAAATTAGACGAAAATAGGGTGTCACAAATTATTGACTTGGTAAACCATGAAAATTTTGGTCAACTTTTTATTACTGATACCCATGTTGAAAGGACAGAAAAAGTGATCAAAAAAACGAATCAGCCTTATAAATTATTTCATTTGAAATAAAGAACATGACTACAAAAAGGAATAATGAATTTATGTCCATTAAGGATGTTATGAAAGATGTTATCAAGGATAATACTAAATTGCAAAAAGGTATTGATTTTATAGAGCTAAAGCAGGCATGGGCCGATGTAATGGGTAAGGGGGTATTAAGTTATACCAAAGAAATTCAATTTAAGAATGGCACTTTGATTGTAAGGCTTAATTCTTCAGTTTTACGGGAAGAATTAAGTTACGGAAAAGATAAAATTATTAACTTGTTAAATGAAAAGTTAAATAAAGTATTGATAAAAAACGTTAAGCTAATATAAGTAAGTATATAATTTGTATATTTGCGAATTAAGAAAAAGGGAAATAAGTCGCTAACTATAATAAGATTATGATGAAAAAATTACTATGTACCTTCATTTTGCTAGTTACTAC
>CBDUPN010000182.1:0-3277 GCA_965369125.1 uncultured Aureibaculum sp.
AGAGAACAAGCCAATATTGGATCGATGAATTTAAGGTCGATGGCTTTCGATGGGATCTCACCAAAGGTTTTACTCAGAATTGTACCTCCACCGATGAGACCTGTACCGGGAATTATCAAGCCGACCGCGTTGCTATCTTAAAGGAGTATGCCGACTACCAATGGGCTAAAGATCCCGACTTTTATGTGATATTCGAACATTTAGGAACCAATGCCGAAGAAACCGAATGGGTAAATTATAGATTAGGAGAAGGCAAGGGTATTATGGTATGGGGAAATCATAATTTTAATTATAACGAAGCTACGATGGGTTATAATGCCAATTCAAATTTTTCATGGATCTCCTATTTAAACCGTGGATGGACCGTGCCGGCAAATGTTAGTTATATGGAAAGTCACGATGAAGAGCGATTAATGTATAAAAATTTACAATTCGGTAATTCAAGCGGGACTTACAATATCAAAACGTTGGCTACCGCCCTGGATCGCATGGAATTGGCAGGCGCTTTTTATTTTACGGTTCCAGGCCCAAAAATGATATGGCAATTTGGTGAATTAGGCTATGATATAAGCATAGATAACCCATGCCGGGTGTGTAATAAACCAATTTTATGGAATTATTTTACAGAACCAGACAGGAAAGCCGTCTATGATCTGTGGGCCAAACTTATCAAACTTAAAAAACAAGAAGATATTTTTAGAACCAGTAATTTCACCTTGGATGTAGCCAATACCAACGGATTGAAAAAAATACAATTAACTGATAACGCGGCAAGCCCGGAATTAAAATATGTAACGATCATAGGGAACTTTGGGGTTACAACGCAAAGTATAAATCCAAGTTTTCAACAATCTGGAACCTGGTATGACCTGTTGAATAACAATGCAAGTATTACTGTTTCAAATGTAAACAACCTTATTCCATTGGCTCCCGGATCTTTTAAGGTGTATGGAAGTGGGCAGGTTACCTTAGCAGTCGAAGACCTTAACCTTTCTGATCTGGTAACGGTATATCCTAATCCTGTTGGGCATGAATTTAAGATAAATACATCGGCTTATAAGGTTGATATATTTGACCTTTCCGGAAGGCTTATTAGATCTTTTAAAGGAAATTTTACTGAAAACAGCAGTTATGATATAAGAGATCTAAAACCTTCGGTATACCTAATCAGGATCAAGGCTGATCACGGAACATTAACTAAAAAAATTATAAAGAATTAAGATTTAAAGGTTGGTTTAAGGGCTATCTGTTTGGTAGATTTCCTAATATTCAATTTGGTTGAGATTACTTTTTCCTGAAATGGCAGTTCAGTGCCTTTGGATTCAATTCTATCAATAAGCAATTCAACAGCCTGCTTACCCATTTCAAATCCATGTTGCACTAAGGCTGTCAGCGGTGGCGATGAATATTTGGATATGACGCCATCGGTGAAGGTAATAACACTAATATCCTCAGGTACTCTTAGGCCCTTATCTCGTGCCATTTGCATCGCCGTGCTGGCATAGATCTCACCATTTACGGCCAGAATGGCATCAGGAAATTTGTTTTTATCTTTAAATAAAACTTCTAGCTGCCCCAGCATATCCCTGCTTTCGTCGATCTCAACGATGAGGTCTTTATCTACGCTGATTTGGTGTTTATCCAATGCTTTTAAATATCCTTTCGTTCGCAATGAACCTATTTTTACAAAATCAGGGTTTGTAATGAGTGCAATTCTTTTACATCCCGTTTCTATTAAATGTTCGGTAGCCTTAAAAGCACCGCTTTCATCGTTTATAGTAACCTTATCACATTCTAATTCGTCAACCAATCCGTCGAATAAAACGATCGGGAATTTACGGTCTAATAATTTTTTAATATGATCAAAATTATGCCGCTGTTGTGTTCCTGTTGAAACGGAAATTAGTATTCCATCGACACTTCCTTCAAGCAGCGTCTCAATGCTTTGAATCTCCTTCTCATAAGACTTGTTAGATAGGCAGATCATGACATTGTATCCTCTCTGATTGGCATATTCTTCTATGCCATTTAATACTGTTGAAAAGAAATGATGAACGATTTCGGGAATAATAACGCCAATAATAAGCGTCTTCTGGCTTCTTAATTTTAAGGCTAAACTATTCGGTTTATAATTGTGAAAATTGGCAAAAGCCTTGATCCTTTCGCGAGTTTCTTTACTAATTTCATGACTGTCTTTCAGCGCTTTAGATACCGTTGATATTGAAACTCCGAGTTCTCTGGCAATGTCTTTAATTCTTAATTTTGACCTCATTCAGGCAATGATAGCACTTTTATGCACTTATATTACCAAATTACAAAACATTTCAAATAAATGAGAATAATTACGGATTAATTAATTTACAAACTCCAACCTTTCCTGTATTCCCTTTTAACAAATTGATTGGCATCATCAAAATTGGTAATTTTCATATCCATGCCGTTCCAAAGTAATTTCTTTCTTCCGGGATAATCGAATCTATTATCAGATCTTCCCTTTCTGATCATATAGCTTCTAATGGCCAGATTGCCCATTAAAATGGCTTCTGTCAACGGACCGGCAAAATCAAAAGATGATGTCAATGCCCGATGCTTCTCTTTGCCAAAACCTTCCTTACAGGCTTCAACCCATGAAGCTTGATGGCCATTTTCCGGGAGGCTGTTTTCATATTCAATGTTAATTCCTGCCAATTCTTCTCCTGTATTAAAGTATATTTTAGGATTAAGTCCGTAGGTGCCACAAGTCATAATTCCTTTTTCACCGATCATAATAACTCCATTGGCGCTGTTATCATCTCCTATTGGATGATCTGCCGGTATCAACTCCGGATGAAAAGGCCGTAATCCACCATCTGTCCATGTCATAAGTAGTTCGGTTGGATTTTTCTCAGAAGGCGGAAATTTTAATTGTGTTCTAGAAGAAGGCGGGCAAGATTCCGGTAGATATTCCGGTACCCAATCTTTGGTGTAAATTGCCCCTACACTACTTTCCACTTCCGTTGGATAACCCAAGCCCAGTACCCTAAAAGGAGGATCCATTAAATGACAGCCCATATCTCCGAGCGCTCCGGTACCAAAATTCCACCATCCCCTCCATTTAAAAGGATGGTATAAAGGATGATAATCAACCATTTTTGCAGGGCCTATCCATGAGTCCCAATCTAATCCGTCCAGCATCGTTGGTTTATCGGTCGGTGTTTGAATTCCTTGGGGCCAAACGGGTCGGTTTGTCCATATATGAACGGTGTTCACATTCCCTATTTTCCCTTCATCGAACCAT
>CBDUPN010000183.1:0-3267 GCA_965369125.1 uncultured Aureibaculum sp.
CCATGCATAGTTCACCGCAATTTCTTGATATTTTTGGGGTAATGATATTTTTATGGCCTTGAAATGCCTTATTATATTTTCTTGCGGCTGCCTGACGGGCTTTGGTATACGCATCTAAATGAGGTAGTTTTATGGCTAAAATTGCGGCCTGAAGGGAATCCAATCGTGAATTAACACCAACAACATCATGATGATATCTTACATACATTCCATGGTTTACAATTCCACGAAGGGTATGTGCCAGTTCATCATCGTTGGTAAAGATGGCGCCACCGTCACCATAGCAGCCTAAATTTTTTGATGGGAAAAAGGAAGTAGAAGCAACATGGCCAATAGTACCTGCCTTTTTCTTTGTACCATTACTATAAGTATAGTTGGCTCCGATAGCTTGGGCGTTATCTTCAATAACGTACAAATTATGTTCGTCAGCAATTTTCATTATTTCCTCCATATTCGCACATTGACCAAATAAATGAACCGGTATGATGGCCTTGGTTTTCGGAGTAATGGCTTTTTTAATAGCCTGGATATCGATATTGAATGAATCCGGGTCTACATCGACCAAAACAGGCGTTAATTGCAATAAGGCAATTACTTCAACAGTAGCAGCAAAGGTAAAATCTGCCGTAATTACTTCATCACCGGGTTTTAGGCCAAGCCCCATCAGTGCTATTTGTAAGGCGTCGGTACCATTTCCACAAGGGATCACATGTTTTACTTGTAAATAATCTTCTAAAGCGGTTTGAAAATTTTTAACCTCAGGACCATTTATAAAAGCAGTAGCGTCAATAACTTCTTGGATAGATTGGTCGACCTGTTTTTTGATTTTTTGGTATTGACCATGAAGGTCTACCATTTGAATTTGTTTCATTAAGATGTAGTTTTTTATAACGAACGAACAAAAATACAAATTATTTAACCGCTGTTCTTCTAAATTTATATTTTAGCACCTTCATATGTATTTTTTTTATAACATAGCGACTCACATAGCAAGTTTTATCTTAATTATTGTTGCTTCCTTTAATAAGAAGATCAGACTTTTTGTAAATGGCAGAAAAGGAGTTTTCGAAAAATTAGAAAGTCAATTTAAAACCAATGACAAGGTTATATGGTTTCATTGCGCCTCACTGGGAGAATTTGAACAAGGCAGGCCAATTATTGAAAGTTGTAAGAAGAAATATAAAGATCATAAAATTTTAGTTACTTTTTTCTCCCCATCTGGTTATGAAATTCGAAAAGATTATGCCGATGCCGATTTAGTTTCCTACCTGCCATTAGACACAAAATATAATGCAAAAAAGTTTGTCGAAGTTGTAAATCCAAAAATTGCCATTTTTGTTAAATATGAGTTTTGGCCTAATTTGTTAAGAGAACTAAAAACAAAAAAGATTGAAACTATATTGATTTCAGGAATTTTTAGAAGGAATCAAGCCTTTTTTAAATGGTACGGTGGCTGGATGAATAAATCTCTCGAGACATTTAATCATTTTTTTGTTCAAAATAGCTTATCTAAACAATTATTGAATAAAATTGGATTTAAGAATGTTACGGTAAGCGGAGACACTCGTTTTGATCGTGTAAACGATATTATGAAACAAGATTTTGTATTGGATTTTGCAGATAAATTCAAGGATAATAAGGCGACATTAGTAGCCGGAAGTACCTGGCCCAAAGATGAAGAACATATTGTTAATTATATAAATGCTTTTGCTGATGACGAGCAAAAATTTATAATAGCGCCTCATAATATCGAGGGTAAAGAAATTAAAAAGTTAAAAAGAAGTATTTCAAAGAAAGTAGTCTTGTTTTCAGAAAAAGAAGATGCTGATCTAAGTAGCTATCAAGTGCTAATTATCGATACGATTGGTTTATTAAGCAAAATATATAATTATGCAGATATCGCTTATGTTGGTGGTGGTTTTGGAGCCGGTATTCATAATATTCTAGAACCTGCAACTTTCGGAGTTCCTATAATAATAGGGCCAAACTATAAAAAATTTACAGAAGCAGAGACTTTAGTTGAGTTAGGTGCTTGCCGAGTTATAGATTCAGGAAACCAATTCGAATTCGAATTGACTAGGCTATTTAATAATGAAAAAGTGCGCCAAGAAAAAGGGGAAATTTCTAAGAAATTTGTACTTGAAAATACCGGGGCAACACTAAAAATTGTGAATTATTTGAGTAAAAAACTTTCGAAAAAAATAACTTAACTTGCGTTCAGTTTAAATTAATGAAAGATAATGGTAAAAGAAAAATTAAAAGACTATTTCAGTGTCGTTTTTGAAAAAGATCTAATTGATGAAATCATTGAAGTTGGAACATATAAAAAAGTAAAGGAAAATGATCTTTTACTTGATCTGGGCGACAAGTTTGATAAAATACCGCTTATACTTTCAGGAGCAATAAAAATTAGCCGTGAAGACAAAAATGGAGATGAAATTGTACTATACTTTTTGGAGCGAGGAGATACTTGTACCATAACCTTTGGAAGTGGTCTTAATAGTGTAAAAAGTAAAGTTAGGGGTGTTGCTGAAAAGGATTCAGAAGTGGTATTAATACCCGTTGAGAAATTGGAAGAATGGATGGTAAAATACAAATCTTGGCGTAATTTTGTGATTGACAGTTATAATATACGACTTTCGGAAATGCTTGAGGCTATCGATACCCTGGCTTTTTTGAAAATGGATAAACGTCTGTATAAATATCTCACCGATAAGGTTAAAATTATGCGAAGTAGTACCTTAAACACTACACATCAACACATCGCACAGGATCTAAATACTTCTAGAGTCGTTATTTCAAGATTGTTAAAACAGCTTGAAAATGAAAAGAAAATCAAACTTCATAGAAATAAGATTGAAGTGCTGATTTACTAGTTTATGTAACAATTGTTGCAAACTAAGAGTTTTACTTAATTAAATTTAATCAAACAAAATATTTCTGTTATGGACTTTATTTTACAACCTTGGCCGTGGTATGTAGCCGGGCCACTTATAACTTTCGTTATGTTTTTGCTCTTTTATTTTGGCAAAAAATTTGGTGTTTCATCAAATCTAGAGACTTTCTGTGCCATAGGAGGGGCTGGTAAATTGGTAGACTTTTTCAAATTCGACTGGAGAAAAAATACCTGGAACTTAATGTTCATATTAGGTTCAGTAATTGGTGGTTTTATAGCCTATCAGTATTTAACTCCCGATGAAGCGGTGGCAATAAACCAACAAACAATTCAGGATCTGTCCGATATCGGATTCCAAAATGCAGGAGCCC
>CBDUPN010000184.1:0-3264 GCA_965369125.1 uncultured Aureibaculum sp.
TAGAAAAGGTAAATGAAGGTGACGCGATCATTGGACTTTATCCTCCTACAAATGATCAGACATTACGCGATTTTAATAAATGGAAATCAGAAAAAACCTAAATTGAACCAGTTTAGAGTTTTACCACTATCGATAAAGAATTTAAATTTAAAATAACAACAGTTTTTTAACCGTTGATAATTACCTTTTTACTGTAATTTTTATTGTTCTTTTTAATGTTATATATATAAACACCTGTCTTTAATTGCGGTAATTTCTCTGTGATGCTAATGTCATGTTGTCCAGCTTCCAAGACTTCGTCAATTAAATCACCGGAATGCTGCCCTAATATATTATATAGGGATATTTTATAGCTATCTTGAAAATTATTATTAATTCTGATAGAGACCGTTTCACGATCATAGATGGGTGTGTGTTCAAAATTCTCTCTTATAACATAATCATGATTCGTAACCGCGCTGGAACAACTAAAACCTAGGTCTATTGGGGTATAAGGCCGTGGTATTGATTGATTGATAGCGCTTGGGTCTACGCATAACCATTCTTGCATGATGGTTCCATATACGTTAATAAAATCCTGTGTATATCTAAGATTCCCCCGATTCAAATTCGTTAAGCTAGGATGCTCTCCAATAAATCCACTACCATTCAGCGATGGACCAAAAAGCATCATAGGGGCGGCGGTACCGTGATCGGTACCATTCGACCCATTTTCATGAACCCTTCTACCAAATTCAGACATGGTCATCGTCAATACATCATTATCCCTCCCACTTGGTTCCAGATCCCTGTAAAAAGCTGTGATAGATTCAGAAATATCTGTTAGGAGTTCCTGATGTCTTAAGGGCTGGTTGGCATGTGTATCAAATCCGTTAAGATTTACCATGTAAACGCACGTGCCCATTCCGGCTTTAACCGTTTTTGAAATTATAGACAAAGAACGTCCTAAATTGGTGTCGGGAAACTCCACCGTATTCGTTTGTGAAGCCGCTGCTTCTTTGATAACGCCCGAATATTTTAAAGTAGCGTTAAGCACCCCTCGTACAAATCGCAATTGTGATCCTTTGGTACAATCGGGTACATCAGCAACATTAAATAAGTTCCCGCTTGAAGCGATCTGCTCTAACTGCCTGGTATTGGCAATCGTAAAGGCATAATTACTTTCGGTTCCTGTAAAAATTATATCTCCTACACCTCCAATTTGAACGGCTGGTGGTGCTTCTGGTAGATTCAATAAATAGTCTGGATAAAGGTTTTCAAAATATCGGCCATAAACACCTGTCTCAATTAATTCATCATCTGTTCCTTTCGACATATTATCGGTACCCGTAAAATGAGATAAATTTTGATTTTCATAACCTGTACCATGAACTACTTTCATACATCCGCCCTCCCAAATTGGTTCTATAGAACGTTGCAAATAACTGGGTATTCCAAATTCATGAGATAATTTATGAATATCGGCGAGGTCATGCCTTAGCGTAGGCCTGGCATTGGCATAATTATCATAATCATAAATAGGAACAATCGTATTTAACCCATCATTTCCTCCTTGTAGTCTAACGATCAATAGAACTCTTCCCGAGTCTGAAGCACCTAATGCCATAGATAATGGCGTTTGCTGCCCGAAGGCCATAGGAATACCATTGATCATTAATGTCGCCCCGGCACCCCCCAGACCCAAGGTCTGCAGGAATGATCGTCTATTCCATTTTTTATGATCGTCGGTATTGCAATTTGCATGAAAGTGTTTTTCTGTACACATAAATTTTTATTTAAGTTGATAATCTGGAAGGGAGACTATATACTCAATGAGGTCACGGACTTGAAGCGGGGCTACTTCAAAATTCAATGTCCATAAATTATCTTCAAAATAATTGGATGGCACCCTGCTTTTAAAGATGTCGATACCTGTTTCAAAATCATCTAAGGTATAGGGTACTTCGACCATTAAGGCCTCAAAAATATCTTTAGCAACAACAGCCGGATCATTACTGTTTCCAGAAATGTTGATGGCGAATTGCCTAAACTGTTCTTCATTTTGTTCCCAGGCCCAATACAATACATCTTTACACAAATAAGCCGCTCTAAATGTAATGGTACCCGAATTGATCCAATCCCTATTCCCATCCCATCCGGCAACGGTAGGTGGATTTAAAATATCCTGGTCGAAAAGCCTCGAAACATTTTTAATTGATTCTTTATTCATCTCATAGTCACCGTAATCAAATCCGGTGGTAGTTATGAATTGTATAATAAGGTCAAGTGGACTTTTAATAATGACACTTCTGGCTTTTTCATCAAAAAAATGCTCACTTTTAAATAAGGTTTTAAGCACGGGTGCTATTTCAAAATTGTTGGCTATAAAAATAGCGGCAAGCGGATTGATAATCGTTAATTTGATCTGGTCATCAACTTCGGGACTCACAAAATTCACATAGATCTTTTCGCAGATAAAGCGGGCTATCAATTCTGTTTTTTGATCAAATAAAATATCGATCACATCATCATATCCCCAATTACCCGTTTGACCGAATATGGTTTTATCGGCTGTGTCAAAATTTGCTTCATTAAATTGAATCCGGGAATTATCTCCATTCACATATTCATTATATCCAGTTAAGGCACGTGACGTTTCAACAATATCGTCTTCAGTATATCCATTTCCCTCACCTAGGGTGAAAAGTTCATACAATTCCCTGGCATAGTTTTCATTTGGACTGCCTGCCGTATTTTCAAAGCCATTTAAAAATTTTAACATAGCCTCATCTAATCCTATTTCACTAATAAAGGCTTTAAAATTTCCTAAACAATTTCTTTGTAAGGCGAGAAAATATCGAAAAGCATACCCTGCGAACTCATATTCTACCGCCCTGGTAACCAAAATATTATGCCAAAAAAGCGTTAATCTACCTCGAATACCGTTATCCATAAGCTCTTTAATAAAAGTATATTGGGTTTCATCTACAAAGGCATCATTCTCATCTTCACCATAAGTATAACCGTTAGCTGCATAGTCATCCGGATCTAAAGGTACCCATCCAGGAGCGACCGTAGGTGATAAATTTAAGGCGGCATCGATGATCTCATCAATGTAAACACCGGGGTTTTTACTTAAAGCATTGGCTAAAAGAGACGATTCGATACCAAAACCCAATCGGTTATGCAAATGCCTAACCTTTATGGCATCCCAGGGATTGTCAATACTTGGGACAAAAACTGTTAGTGGGGAGGTATTACATGACAAGTAATTAATAATCATAT
>CBDUPN010000185.1:0-3233 GCA_965369125.1 uncultured Aureibaculum sp.
ATTGCTGTGAAAGCTGATGTTTCAAATCTAGAAGATATTAAGAACTTGAAGTCGAAAACTGTTGAAGCCTTTGGAGGTAAAGTCGATATATTAGTGAATAATGCCGGAGGACTTTTTGCGCGCAAAACATTACAAGAGTTCGATGAGTCATTTTATAACTTAGTGATGGATGTCAACTTTAAGTCTACGGTTTTTGTAATGCAAGCATTTGAACCATTGATGGGTAAAGGAACTTCGATCATCAATCTTTCTTCTCAGGCAGCAAGAGATGGTGGTGGTGGCGGATCTGCGTTATATGCTTCTTCGAAAGGTGCTGTTAGTACATTTACGAGGTCAATGGCCAAAGAACTGGGACCTAAAGGAATACGGGTTAATGCGCTTTGTCCAGGATTAATAGGAACTAAATTCCATGACGATTTCACGAAAGATGAAATTCGTACAAAAGTTGCGGCAAGTACCCCATTAAGAAGAGAAGGTACGGCTGCCGAAGTAGCAGACCTGGTTGCATATTTAGCCGGTGATGAAGCTACATTTATAACCGGAATTAATGCAGATATAAACGGGGGATTAGCCTTTAGTTAATTTCAATTTTATTAAAAGATATTTATGAAAAAAGTAGTAACATTTGGAGAAATCATGTTGAGATTGTCTCCTCCTGGATTTTTGCGCTTTTCACAGGCAAACAATTTTGATGTGGTTTATGGAGGGGGCGAATCGAATGTAGCAGTCTCTTTAGCTAACTATGGCGTACCGGTAGATTTCGTTACGCGATTACCAGAAAACGATATTGGTGAATGTGCCATGATGGAAATGCGTAAAAGAGGAGTTGGAGTTAACAAAATTGTTTGGGGCGGAGAGCGATTAGGAATATATTTTCTTGAAACTGGTGCTGTGAGCAGGGGTAGTAAAGTAGTATATGACAGGGCCTATTCTTCCATTTCTCAGATAAAGTCTGGAATGATCGATTGGGAGGATGTATTTAAGGACGTCGCTTGGTTTCATTGGACAGGAATAACACCGGCCATATCTCAAGGTGCAGCCGATGTTTGTTTGGAAGCTTTAAAAGTTGCCAGTAAGAAAGGCATCACCATATCTACAGATTTGAATTACAGGGCAAAACTTTGGAAATATTGTGATGATGCCCATAGGGAAAAGATTATGACAGAATTAACCTCATATTGTGACGTCGTTCTTGGGAATGAAGAGGATGCGGAAAAACATTTCGGTATTCATCCTGAAGGACTAGACGTACATAAACACGGTCATGATGTAAAAGCAGAAGCATTTTTATCTGTCTGTAAACAAATGATGAAGAAATTTCCAAGAGCAAAGAAAGTAATCACCACTTTACGCGGATCTATATCTGCTTCACATAATACCTGGGCAGGGGTATTGTATGATGGTAAAAAGATGTACGAAACTCGTCAATACCAGATTACAGACATTGTAGACCGAGTTGGAGGCGGAGATTCATTTATGGGAGGATTGATCTATGGATTACTAAAATATCCAAAAGATGACCAAAATGCTTTGGATTTTGCAGTAGCGGCATCCTGTTTAAAACATACCATTAAAGGAGATGCAAACTTGGTAACAGTTGCAGAAGTTGAAAAACTCATGGGAGGAGATGCTTCAGGTAGGGTAGCCCGATAGAATTTAATAATTAAGCATGAGGGTATTTTGATTTCCCTCATACCAATATGAAAAAGTCAATTGCCATTATTTGTGGAGGAGGACCTGCACCTGGTATTAATACTGTTATTAGTACACTGGCCAAGACTTTTATGAAGGATGGGTATAAAATCCTGGGTGTACATCATGGATATAAAGGATTGTTTGATGATAAACCGAATGTTAAAGTATTGAATTTTAGGAAGGCCGACAGAATTTTTAGTCGGGGTGGTTCTACTTTAATAATGAGTAGATTCAAACCAAAGGACAGTGATTTTAAGGGTGATTTTTTCATTAATAATAATGTAAAGTTATTAGTAACTATCGGTGGTGATGACACTGCATCAACAGCTAGTAGGCTAACAAAATTTCTTTCAAAACAAAAATTAGATGTCGCACATATTCACGTGCCTAAAACAATTGACAATGATCTGCCACTACCAGATAGAAATCCAACTTTTGGATTTCATACTGCTAAAAACGAAGGGGTTAGGATAGGGAATACAGTATATGAGGATGCAAGAACGAGTGAGAATTGGTTTGTAGTTTCAGCTATGGGTCGTTCCGCCGGTCATTTGGCTTTTGGCATTGCTTCAGCATGCCATTTTCCTATGATGATTATCCCTGAGATGTTCAATAAAACAGATATTACTTTCGAAAAAATTATAAATATGATAATCTCTTCCATTATCAAAAGCAAAATTCGAGGCATTGAATATGGTGTAGCGATGGTAAGCGAAGGGGTGTTTCATTTTATGAATGAAGATGAGATTTTAAATTCTGGAATTAATTTTACATATGATGACCATGGCCATCCTGAATTAGGGAATGTAAGTAAATCGCATATTTTTAATTATCTTTTACAAGTAAAGCTGAAGGAATTGGGAATTGATATAAAATCAAGACCCGTTGAAATCGGTTATGAATTAAGATGTTGTAACCCAGTTGCTTTCGATTTAACATTATGTACTTTATTGGGTATAGGTGTTAAAAAGCTTTTTGATGAAGGTAAAACAGGATGTATTGTTAGCGCTAATTCCAGAGGAGACATTACTCCGTTATACCTGAAAGATTTCGAGGACGAAAATGGAAAAGTAGCTCCGAGATTGGTAAATATAGAATCGGATATGGCTCAGCTTTTTATCAATAATCTTATATACATTAGAGAGCGTGATTATAAAGAAGCAAAAAAATATTTAGAAAAACCTGAGGAATACGATTTCAAAAAAATATTAAATTGGAATTAAAAACAAGAATTATAAAATGGCACAATTTTCAAGAATAGAAGTAGCGACAGTAATGAAAAAAACAGGTCTTGTACCTTTGTTTTATCATGCGGATATTGAAATTAGTAAAAAGGTCTTAAAGGCTTGTTATGATGGAGGCGCCAGATTGATGGAGTTTACAGCCCGTGGGGACTTTGCACATGAAGTTTTTGGCGAATTAGTAAAGTACGCCATCGCTAAACTACCAGGTATGATCTTGGGTGTTGGGTCGGTTACTGATGCTGCCGCGGCTTCAAGGTTTATGGGCTTAGGGGCAAATTTTATAGTGACTCCGGT
>CBDUPN010000186.1:0-3212 GCA_965369125.1 uncultured Aureibaculum sp.
TCCACATTTTTTGCCATACCTTCCGGACTACCACATATCACAAGATTTTCGTGTTGGCTTTTTAGGTTATCTATATCTTCCCAAGTACCTCTAATAATAAATCCATCACCAGCTTTTACTATAATTTCTTTTTCTAAATAAGGTTTATTATTTCTTGAAGCCCCTAACAACTGAACTCCAAATCTTTTGAAATAATTCCCGAGTTGAATTTTTCTACCTACTAAAAACGATTTGGGTGTAACCAGAACTTCGGTCATTCCAACCTCCTGATTAATTAGGTTATGCTTCAATTCATCGGCAATTGGTTCTAATGGTAATAAACCAAGTCTGAATGTAATCATTAATCTATTGATAGCTTCGGTTTCACCTTTAACAGTTATAATATCATGGTAACGCATCTCATCAGTTGGGGTAGGGAACTCAATAAATGGTCTAGTCCCTTTTAACCTGTTAGGATGCCTTCTTTTTAATCTGATTACTTTTACATTATATTTTCGTTCAAAATCCCAATCGCTAAAGGTTGTGCCAATAAGCGGAGATAATGATCTGATACGTAATCTATAGTAATCATCTTCAATTTTATAAGCCTCTATCCAATTATGTATAGTAGAATCAATATCAACAGGTTTATTGTTAGTTTGGTTTTTAGGTAATAATTTATGACCTAGGTATCTAAAATAAACTAAGGCAATAATTAATAATGGTAACCCTATTAGTCCAAATTCAAAGAATGAAAATCCTTCTTTACCAGTTTCTACTAATGCATTACTTACGATAATATTTGGAGGTGTTCCGGTTAAGGTTAATAATCCACCGGTATTAGAACCAAAAGCCACGGGCATTAATACTTTAGAGGGCAAAGTACCCATTTTCCACGCTGAAGAAATGGTGACGGGCAATAAAGTAGCAACAGTACCTGTGTTACTCACAAATCCTGAAAGTACTCCAGAACCTAAGGTTAAAATAATAAGTAATTTAGGAAAGCTATTTCCTGCCCACTTTACAAATTTTTGCCCTGCCTGTGCCGTCCACCCCGTTTGAGAAAGCCCTTCGCCAATTATAAAAAGGGCAGCGATCATTATCACTGTAGGGTTACTGAATCCACTTAATGTTTCTTTGGCATCTAAAATTCCGAAAATATACAAGCTTAGCATTGACAAAAGCGCTACTATATCGGGTGTGAATTTTCCCCAAATGAAAAGGGCAATAGTTATAATTAATATGATCAACATAAGATTAATCATAGGGCTGTTATCTTGATTTTAGTGATAAATTCCTTTAAAATAATTCGTGTAATAGTCATGAAAATGTCTTAAAATATTACATTACAAAATTATTGTAACAACTATTACACAATCATGACATTTGTCATTTATTTTATTTATTTACGAAAACGATTGAATTGTCTACTATTTCCTGAAGTTGTTGAGGAAGAGATTCTTCCTTCCATGGATGTTTGGAACCAAATGTATGATTACCGTTTATTACCGGAATAAACTCACTCTTCTGGTTCCATTTATTAAACTTTTTTGCATCTTCTAGCGAAACGGCCTGATCATCTGTTCCGTGAAATATTAAATGGGGTATTTTTAATTTTTTTGCAGCAGTTTCAATATGTAAGCGTTCTTTATTATCAATAAAATTTTCATAAAATTGATAATACAATGGCATTTGCTGTTTCGTCCTCGAATTTTCAATAAAAATTACGCCTTCTTGCTTCCATTTTATGAGTTCATCCCCTTTAGGAAACCTCGATTCGAAATCGGCAACGCCTGCCCAAGTGATGACTTTAGAGATACGTCTATCCTCATTAGACTTTAGTATTACAATTCCACCTCCCCTCGAATGTCCAATCAGGGTTATTCGGGAAAGGTCGATTTCATTTTTAAATTCGTTTTCTGAATGTACCCAGTCGATGACAGATTGAAGGTCATCTAATTCTTTGGTATAGCTATTATTTCCAAAGGCTTGAAGATCTGGAAAATCAATAGGTTGCTCTGGTGTTCCACCATTATGAGAAAAGTTAAATTTCACAAATACAATATTTTGTTTTGCAAAAGTTTCAGCTATTAAATTCCAACAACCCCAATCTTTATATCCTTTATATCCATGGGAAAAAATGACCATAGGTTTTCGTAGGCCATTTTTATTATAGAATACATCTATAACGATTGGTTTATGATGTTTTCCTTTTAGCAGGAAGTTTTTGATAATTTTCATTTATTGAAACTTACTTCTTTTTCTAGAATTATTGTCTGAGTATCAAATATTTCTAAGATGAGCTGGTTTAATTCATTTGCAAAATTAGCCAAATCTTCGCTCGTTACATTCTTTTTATTCACTTTTAAAAATCCTGATTTTAAATTTTTGAAAGATATAATTCCAGTTTCAAGGGTTATTGAATCCACATCAATAATGTTAGTATTTACATATAAGAAGGCATAAAAGAGTACTTGAAAACTTTTGCTATATTTGGTATAATCGGTGGTAAGTAAGTTCCAATCTTTAACGGTTAGCTGAGTTTGTGTTACTTTTCCCGTTTTATAATCAATTATTCTTGTCACACCATCAAGTTGATCTATTCTATCTACTTGACCTACTAGTTGTACCGGAAAGTTAAGCCCTTTTATGGGTAAAAGTAATTTCAAATCATACTCCAGTTCTAATATTTTAATTTGCTTGCCTTGTTGAATAATAATTAGTTCCTGATCTAAAAAATTTTGAACAAACTGTTTTGCGACATTAAAAATAATATGGTTTTTACCAGTAGTTATATTACCATTATTGTATTCTTTAACAAACCATTTTTCTACTTCTTTCGATACTGAAGATGCCATTAAAGAGATATGCGCTTCTGTTAAAAACTTACCTTTTACAGGAAGATATAAAGATTCCAATGTTTTATGTATAATAGTCCCAAGGGTGTTTGCAGCTATAGTTTCTTCGACTTCTTCTACTTCGTTGATCTTTAATATTTTTTGTTTATAAAATTCAAAAGGATTTAAAATATAGGTTGTTAATGTAGTAGCAGAAATCCCTTTTTTTGCCAATTGCACCAAATCATCTATTACTTTTTCATTTTTATAGATCTGCTTTTTGTGAATTTTCGATTTGTTCACGCTCGGGCTCACTACAAATTTTTCAATTTCATTTTCTTTTAGGATTTCTAACTGGGTTAAAAACCTGCTCTGTTCTCCAGAACCATATTGATC
>CBDUPN010000187.1:0-3181 GCA_965369125.1 uncultured Aureibaculum sp.
GTGCAAATATATAAAGCCTTTTTCACTCCAACAAAATATTATTGAAGATTTTTAATTATTTTTTTAGTAACTTATTTAACTGCTTATTATCTAGTTACTTACCTTAAAAATAAAACTAAAATTATCTTCTGATCTATGGCATTGTGTTAAGGATTGAAAGCGTATCCTTTTTAAAAGTGCCTGCTTTTAAAAAGATAAAGCGGAAAGCCTGACCTTAAACTCGTTTTAAGGTAACACCAAAATATTATAACTATTATTGTGCAAGAAAGTGTTTTCTAATATCTTTGCACACTTATTTTATAGGATTTACAATGATTAAAATTACATTACCGGATGGATCGATTAAGGAGTATGCCTCAAAGAGTACTCCTTTAGATGTGGCTAAAAGTATAAGTGAAGGATTGGCGCGGAATATAATCTCTGCCAAATTCAATGAAAATACCGTTGAGACCACCACCCCACTTACCCATGACGGTTCTTTAGTTTTATTTACTTGGAATGATGATGAAGGTAAAAAAGCCTTTTGGCATTCGTCTGCACATATTCTTGCCCAGGCCATTCTACATTTTTATCCGAAGGCGAAATTAACCATAGGGCCGGCTATTGAAAACGGCTTTTATTATGATGTTGATTTTGGTGATGAGACTCTCTCTGAGAACGATTTTAAAAAGATCGAAGACCAGATGCTTGAGTTTGCAAGGCAAAAATTTGAATTTAAGATGCGCGAAGTTTCTAAGAAAGACGCGCTTGATTATTATAAAAAACAACATAATGAATTTAAGGTTGAGTTGATAGAGAACTTAACCGATGGCGATATTACTTTTTGCGACCATGCAGATTTTACCGACCTGTGCCGGGGCGGACATATACCTAATACCGGATTTATAAAAGCGGTAAAGGTTATGAGTGTGGCCGGTGCTTACTGGCGTGGTGATGAAAAGAATAAACAACTGACCCGTGTTTACGGCATTTCTTTTCCGAAACAGAAAGACCTGACCGCTTATTTAGACCTATTAGAGGAGGCAAAAAAACGCGATCATAGAAAACTGGGTAAAGAATTAGAGTTGTTTACCTTCTCTCAAAAAGTGGGTCAAGGCTTACCTTTATGGTTGCCCAAAGGTGCTGCCTTACGATCGAGACTTGAAGATTTTTTAAAAAAAGCGCAACAAAAGGCTGGGTATGAAATGGTAATAACACCTCATATTGGGCAGAAGGAACTTTATGTTACCTCTGGCCATTATGCTAAATATGGTGCCGATAGCTTTCAACCTATTCACACCCCAAAAGATGAGGAAGAGTTTTTGCTGAAGCCCATGAATTGCCCACACCATTGTGAAATATATAATGACAAGCCTTACTCGTATAAAGAATTACCAAAGCGTTTTGCTGAATTTGGCACTGTATATAGATATGAACAAAGTGGTGAATTGCACGGACTCACCAGGGTAAGGGGTTTTACACAAGATGATGCTCATATATTCTGCATGCAGGAACAATTAGACCAGGAATTTAAAAACGTAATAGACCTATCCCTTTATGTATTGGGTAGTTTAGGTTTCGAAAATTTTACGGCACAGGTTTCTGTGCGGGATCTGGAAAATCCGGATAAATATATAGGTGACGTTAACAATTGGGAAAAGGCCGAACAGGCGATAATCAATGCGGCCAATGATAAGGGATTAGATTATAAGATCGTTAGTGGTGAGGCGGCTTTTTACGGACCCAAATTAGATTTTATGGTGAAAGATGCTTTAGGCAGAAATTGGCAGTTGGGAACCATACAGGTTGATTATAATTTACCAGAACGTTTTGACCTTACTTATAAAGGTTCTGACAACCAATTGCACAGGCCGGTAATGATACACCGGGCGCCTTTTGGCTCTATGGAACGATTTATTGCTTTGCTTTTAGAACATACGGGTGGAAATTTTCCGTTATGGTTAACGCCGGAACAGGCGATTATACTGCCAATTAGCGAGAAATTTGAAATATATACCAAAAAAGTTTTAAATTTGATGGAAAATTACGAAATTCGCGCCCTCGTTGATGAGAGGAATGAAAAGACGGGCAGGAAGATACGTGATGCAGAAGTCAGGAAGATTCCATATATGATCATCATTGGTGAGAACGAGGAAAATGAAGGTATGATATCTGTGCGCAGGCATGGTGGTGAAGATCTGGGAAAAATGACCATCGAAGATTTTTCGGTAATAATTAAAGAAGAAATAAATAATACATTACAACAATTTAAAGTTTAACTAAAATTTTACAGCTATAGCAATTAGAAGAAAAGGAGGCAGAAGACCTTGGAGGATCATCAAAGAAGATGCTCACAAAATAAATAATAATATTCGTGTTCCTGAGGTACGATTGGTTGGAGACAATGTAGAAGTAGGTGTCTACCCTACTGCGCAGGCCAAAAAAATGGCCGAGGAACTAGAATTAGATTTGGTAGAGATATCGCCAAATGCGTCGCCGCCTGTTTGTAAGATAATAGACTATAAGAAGTTTTTGTATGAGCAGAAAAAGCGAGAAAAAGCTTTAAAAGCCAAGGCAACTAAAGTTGTAATAAAAGAAATTCGTTTTGGTCCGAATACCGACGAACACGATTATGAGTTTAAAAAGAAACATGCTATAAAGTTCTTAAGCGAGGGAGCCAAGCTTAAAGCTTATGTTTTTTTTAAAGGCCGTTCTATAATATATAAGGATAAGGGTGAAATCTTATTATTAAAATTAGCGCAAGAACTAGAAGATTATGGCAAAGTTGAACAATTACCACGATTGGAAGGAAAAAGAATGACCATTTTTATAGCTCCAAAAAAATAATAATAAGCAAGAATAAATAAATAGGAACAAGATGCCTAAAATGAGAACAAAATCTAGTGCTAAAAAGCGTTTTAAGCTTACTGGTACTGGTAAGATCAAAAGAAAGCATGCTTTTAAGAGTCATATATTGACAAAAAAATCTAAAAAGCGTAAGCTTAGATTAACACATGATGGATTGGTACATAAGGCCGATGAGATGAATGTGTTAAAAATGTTAAAACTTAAATAAGCTTTAGGCTTATTCGGTAATTAAATTATTAACCCTGTGTTAGTGCCTTTAAAAAATGATCCCGAGTACTCGGGACTGCCTAACTCAAAAAAATTAGAAAATTATGCCAAGATCGGTAAATTCAGT
>CBDUPN010000188.1:0-3171 GCA_965369125.1 uncultured Aureibaculum sp.
GTAATAATAATTCCAATTAATACACATACTCCCGATAAAACGATTGACATTTCAAATCCTCCGAAAAGTAATGCACCTAAAGGAATAATATTTCCAATTAATACCGTAACTAGCCAAAATAAATTACTATACCTTCCTTTTGTTATCATTTTAACGACTGTTTTCGCTGAAGTTGTTGGGTGTGTAATTGTTAATTCGGTTATCAAAGTAAATAAATTCACAACCAAAGCAATGATCATCGTATTTTTTAAGATACTCATCCAATCTTCGCTTCCAAAGATCAATCCTGCCAACATAAAAATTGCAGTTCCAGCCATAACGCTATGCACTAACATGTGCAATGGCAATGTAGGGCTTTGCCAGAAATCCCGTCCTTTGGCTTGTGCAAATAAAAAGGCCGTATAAACTGCCAAAAGCACTGCAAAAACTGCGGTAACCCATAATAAAGGAATTTCAGGAATGTTCAACTCAAAAAACGTTGCAGCACCCCAGATCGTAACTAAGAGTCCAAAAATAGTAATGGTATACCCTCCTTTTACCAACCATGAGTTCCATTGTGGACGTAATAAGACATTTAAAAACCTGTCTGGCCTGTCTAGATCCATTACCAGGAATAATCCCGTAAGCGCTAAGAAAACCAATGAAATTCCAGCAGACCATAATTTGGCTGTTGGTGAAACTTCATAACCTAATACAATTGCCAAAAACGGAATTAAAAAGGCGCCTGCGGAAATTGCTTTAGTGAAAACGTAGGCCGAAACTTCCCATCCCCAAAGGATACCTTTATCGGGTGTATCATAGACCCGGCGGGCTTTTCCACTAAGCACATCGATATAATTCGGATTTTCGGAATCTTTTCGTTGATATGCTGCCTGAATATCATTATCTATTGACATTTGTAATAGATCTACGTCATTATTCGTATGCATCATTTTTTCAGCTGCCTTGGCGAAATGCCCAACACCTCTTGCCTGAGAACTCCATAGACTTGGCCCCGACCTGTCTGTAGCTTCGGGGTTTAGTGAAGCATCATCGCCGTCAATATAGAAAAGGTTAGGATTCGTACCTTTTTCGGGTTTACGAACTTTTACCTGTTGTCTGGCCAATAACTGTGAAATTTCGGTATGTGGATTCTCCATATCACCCGCGATAATAGCATGCTCTGGACATACAGTAACACAAGCAGGTTCCCTACCAACATCTACTCTATGGGCACAGTAATTACATTTTGCCGCTGTGTTGTTTTCCGGATCTATGTACAGGGCGTCATAAGGACAAGCCTGCATACAAGATTTACATCCGATACATCGATTGTTATCAAAATCTACAATTCCGTCATCACGAGTATATAGTGCCTCCACCGGACAGATCTCCACACATGGGGCATCTGTACAATGATTACATCTCATTACCGAAAAAATTCTGCGTGTATTGGGAAACTCTCCTTTTTCTACCTGTTTAACATAGGTTCTGTTAACACCAACTGCCACATCGTGTTCTGACTTACAAGCAGTTGTACAAGCATGGCAACCAATGCATTTTCGATTGTCAATTATAAAGCCGTACTTCATCTGTTTTTTATTGGATAAGTTGATTATTAGTTATTCTACCAAAGTTAATAACAACTGTGTTTATAGCTGTAACATTTGTTACTTATGCAGTAACATATGGGCTCAAAATAATTAGCATGTAATTTATTCCAAACTATATATCTTTGCAATGATTTTAATCATTAATTGAAGTGAAGGTAAGTATTTTAATTTTCGGAATTATTAAAGATATCGTCGGTAACAACAAATTAGTTGTAGAAATAGAAAAAGATAGTACTATTTCAATCCTTAAAAATAGGCTATTAGATGAATATCCAGGATTAATTAAGTACAAGAACTATGCAGTGGCAGTTAATGAGGAGTATGTCGAAGATCATTATCAATTAAACAATAATGATGTTATAGCATTAATACCTCCCGTTAGTGGCGGTTAGTTCTTAAATATTTATTGTCAATGTAAAAAGTGCCGAAAGGAATGACTGAAGCAGCTAATATTGTCCAAAATATTTTGTTTCGCCAATCCAATTCATATTTCAAGATAATGGCTAAAATTATATAACCAATAAATAGTATTCCATGAGGCATTCCTAACAACTTTACGAAATACTCATTGCCTCCTACGTACTTTATGGGTACCGCAATAAAAAGCAATAACAAATAAGATAGGCCTTCCAAAAAGCTAATAACTCTAAAAGTTTTCTTCATTTCAATCTTTTTATCAAGTTGGCAAAAGTACGTTTTGATTCATTAAATTTGTACTGTTATTAAAAATTAATGAAAAGTAACATTTCTGTAAATATAACATCACAAAAATTAAACATACAAGAATCCTATGATCTTGTCAAAGACGATTCTTGCGGTGGTATAGCCTTGTTTGTAGGGACGGTTAGAAATAATACACAAGATAAAAAAGTGACCCTTTTGGATTTTTCTACTTATAAGCCTATGGCCATTAAGGAGTTAATTAAAATCGCTGAAAGCGCTATTTCAGATTTTGAGATATTAAAGATCGCTATTCACCATGCAGAGGGCGAATTAAAAATTGGAGATATTCCAGTAATCATTGCGGTATCTGCTCCCCATAGAAAAGCAGCTTTTGCGGCTTGCCAATTCGCCATTGACACTTTAAAAGAAACGGTTCCAATTTGGAAGAAAGAACATTTTGTTGATGGAGAAGTTTGGGTAAATGCCCATCCTTAATAGTTTAATAGTCCTCCCCTAAGACTCAAGACCTTTAGATCAGGATTTTTTTCTTTTATGCGTTTCACTACATCGTAACTTGTGATCCCTTTATTGCAAACAACTACGTATTTATTTGCGGTTGAAAAAGAGATTTGGTCAAATTGAAATTGAGAATAAGGTAATTTTATATCGACCATGAAAGGAAATATGGTATTCATATTTTCTATAACCGAAATGATCTTCAAATACTTATTGGAAGTTACATTGGATAATTCTTTTTTTAAAGTTTCTGAGGTTAATAACAGGGTTTCATCCTGTATTTCACAGTTTAGATCATAATAACTCTCGGCATCGAAGATCTTTTGGATCATACCTTTAGAGAATGATCTCTTCAACTTCATTTTATACTGTGAATTTTCTAAACTATTGTAGATCAATA
>CBDUPN010000189.1:0-3163 GCA_965369125.1 uncultured Aureibaculum sp.
AACCAGGATAATTCTCCTAAAGCATTTATGCGCGCCATTAAGCCATCAAAGCCATCAATGATAGGCTGACTGGCAGTTACTTGATTATTTTGTTTTACCCTAAGTTGGGCTATAATAGCAGCTTTTTCTGAAATACTTGCTTTATTATTTTCCTTTAATATCTCTAATTCCTGTAGCATGGCATCATGCTTTTCCCTTTTCTCTTTGTAAACAGGTCCTTTACCCAATAACAGAGTGCCTTTCCTTCCTTCGGCTTCGGCAATATAAGTTTCATAAAGATCATTTACTTCTTTTTCTTTAGAATCAATGTTATTTTGTAATGACTCAATTTCTAATTGTAACCGGTTGATCTCCGGAGCATATTGCTGGGAAATTTGCTCTTGATTTTCGACGGTCATAGCATTTTTCTTTTCTAACAAAACGCTATTAATTTCTTTTTCGAATATTTTCATTTCTAACGGCTTAGAAATAACAACTGCGATGATAACGGCTAATACAATTCTTGGCGATGCTTGTAATAATTCTTTCCAAACATTATCTCGCTTTTTAATGGTCGAAACAATAAACCTGTCTAGATTAAAAATTAGTAAGCCCCATACGAATCCGAAAGCAATGGCAGTGTATATATTGTCAAATACCGTATACAAAGCGTATGATCCTGAAATAAATGCCATCAATGCAGTAAAGAATACTGTTCCGCCAATTCCGGCATATTTTATTTGTTCTGATTTTGGGCTTTCGTTTAATAGGTCGGGGTCTGCACCAGAGCACATCCAAAAGAAATTTTTGAGCATTTGAAGAAGGTTTAACTTATTAAACGCCCAATACAACTGTTTTGTTACGAATTAAATGTGAATTAAGTGTTAAAGTTGGTTTATTCAAAACATGAAATTAAATAAATAAAATTCTCTGCTTGTAGAACGTTTTATTTAAATGTAGTTTTGAAGCATAGCTAATTAAATATTGATGAATTTAGAAAAAGAATTATTAAAACGAAGCAATTCCAAATGTGAGCTTTGTGGAGCATTTACAGATCTTAAGGTTTTCGAAGTCCCTCCGGTATCTTCTGGTGGTGTAGATGGAAGTCTGTTAGCTTGCTCAACATGCATAGAACAGGTTGAAAATCCCGATGTCACAGATCCAAATCATTGGCGCTGTTTAAACGATAGTATGTGGAGCGAATTTCCGGCTGTTAAAGTAGTTGTATATAGAATGTTAAGTCGATTGCGAAAAGAAGGATGGCCGCAGGACTTGCTAGATATAATGTACTTGGAGGATGATGTACTTGCTTGGGCAAATTCAACGGCAGAAGTCATAGATGAAAGTGAAAAGGTTATCCATAGAGATAGTAATGGAGTTATACTTGAATCTGGGGATTCTGTAATTCTAATAAAAGATTTACCTGTTAAAGGATCTAGTATGGTTGCAAAAAGAGGTACTGCCGTAAGAAGAATAAGTTTGGATACAGAAAATGCAGATTATATTGAAGGTAAAGTCGATGGTCAACAAATTGTGATCATTACTAAATTCGTCAAGAAATTATAAGGCACGCTTACTGTTTAATCCCTTAATAAATTAACTCTTCTCACTCATTTCTACAAAATATTTGAAAAACAAGGGAATAGTTTCAATACCTTTTAAATAATTAAAAATTCCAAAATGCTCGTTTGGGGAATGAATGGCGTCACTGTCTAAACCAAAACCCATAAGCATAGTTTTGCTTTTAAGTTCTTGCTCGAAAAGCGCCACAATTGGAATACTCCCTCCACTTCGTTGAGGTATAGGTGTTACTCCAAAAGATTCTTCATAGGCCTTAGCAGCAGCTTTATATGCAATATTATCAGTGGGTGTTACATAGCCTTGTCCACCGTGATGTGGTGTAACCTTTACCTTTACAGCTTTAGGAGCAATACTCATAAAATGCTTCTTAAATAGCTCGGTTATTTTATTCCAATCCTGATTTGGTACCAATCGCATTGAGATCTTTGCAAAAGCTTTACTCGCGATAACTGTTTTAGCACCTTCGCCAGTATAACCACCCCAAATACCATTGACATCTAATGTTGGCCTTATGGAATTTCTTTCATTCGTTGTGTACCCTTTTTCGCCATAGACCTCCTCAATATCTAAGGCTTTCTTATAATCTTCAAGAGAAAATGGAGCTTTAGCCATTTCAGCACGTTCCTCGGTTGAAATAACTTCTACATCATCATAAAATCCGGGTATGGTAATACGATTATTCTCATCGTGTAAGGAAGCGATCATTTTCGTCAATATATTAATAGGATTTGCAACGGCTCCTCCATATAATCCTGAATGAAGATCTCTATTCGGACCGGTGACTTCAACTTCAACATAACTTAATCCTCTTAATCCCGTAGTAATAGATGGTTGATCATTACTGATCATTCCTGTATCAGAAATTAATATAATATCATTGGCTAATTTTTCCTGATTTTGTTTTACAAATCCTGAAAGACTTACCGACCCCACTTCTTCTTCTCCTTCTATCATAAATTTAACATTACAGGGTAAAGAATTTGTACTGTTCATGTATTCCAGCGCTTTAACGTGCATATACATTTGGCCTTTATCATCTGATGACCCTCTGGCATAAATAGCACCTTGAGGGTGAAGATCTGTTTTTTTAATGACCGGTTCGAATGGGGGTGAATCCCATAAATTTAAAGGGTCTGGTGGCTGTACATCATAATGTCCATAAACCAAAACAGTTGGCAGTTTTTCATCAATAATCTTCTCACCATAAACAATAGGATAGCCGGGAGTTTCACATATTTCTACATGATCGCAGCCCGCTTTTTCAAGGGCGCTCTTAACAGCTTCAGCTGTGATAATTATATCCTGACTAAAAGCGGAATCTGCACTAATTGAAGGAATTTTTAATAATTCGATCAGTTCATTTATGAATCTGTCTTTATGCTGATTTACGTAAGATTTTATGTTTTCCATTATGATAATTTAATTACAATTCAAAAGTATAAAAATATAAATGAACGGCCTTGCTATTTGTTAAGATTGATTATATTTGCAGCCCAATACTGAGAAATTCAGTGTCTGAAATGCGGGCGTGGTGGAATTGGTAGACACGCTAGACTTAGGATCTAGTGCCGCAAGGTGTGAGAGTTCGAGTCTCTCCGCCCGC
>CBDUPN010000190.1:0-3158 GCA_965369125.1 uncultured Aureibaculum sp.
AAAAATTATTCTTATCTATAGTGAAAGATAAACCCGAAAATGGGTTTATTGCTGAGGCAAACCGCAAGTTGAACAAAAGTGTTTCTGAAAGCATGTCAACCATCGGAGGATAATGGAAATGATCAGTTCACAGCAAGCTCTTAAATTAATACTAAAAAACACCGAAGACTTTGGTATTGAAGAAATTCCTTTTTTAGAATCTGTTGGCAGGGTGCTCAAAGAAGATATTCTGGCAGACCGCGATTTCCCCCCTTTTGATAGGGTAAGTATGGATGGAATTGCCATAGTTTTTGATACTTTTTTAACGGGTAGCCGAACATTCGAAATAGAAAATATACAGGCAGCGGGAAGCAAGCAATTGGAATTAAAAAATAAAACTAATTGCATAGAAGTAATGACCGGCGCTGTATTGCCCATTAATACAGATGTTGTTATTCCATACGAGCAGGTCACTATTGCTAATGGAAAGGCAGTGGTTGAAATAGATGAAATAAATCAGTTTCAGAATATTCACAGCCAAGGGAATGATAGAAAAAAAACGGACATTCTAATTAAGAAAAACAGGATTATTTCGCCATCTGAGATTGGGATCTTTGCCACAGTTGGTAAATCGACAATAAAGGTAGCAAAGCAGCCAAAAGTATTGATCATTTCGACAGGTGATGAATTGGTGGCAGTTAATGAAAACCCATTACCATATCAAATACGAAGAAGCAATGTGTATTCTATGCTTTCATTGTTGGAAGATTTAAGAATAAATGCTAAAACAGCACATTTAACCGATGACAAGCCCCAGTTAAAAGAGAAGATTTCGCGGTACTTAGAACAATATGATGTATTGCTTTTTAGTGGTGCCGTGAGCAAAGGCAAATACGATTTTTTACCGGAAGTTTTAGACGAATTAGGAGTAAAAAAATTATTCCATAAAGTAAAGCAACGGCCGGGAAAACCATTTTGGTTTGGCAAAAAAGGATCGAAAAGTGTTTTTGCCTTCCCGGGCAATCCGGTATCAACATATGTGGGATGCTTAAAATATTTTTATCCCTGGTATAAAAAATCGGTAGGAATTCAATATGAAAATCAAGAAAGCGCCATCCTTTCTGAAGATTTTTTCTTTAAACCAGAACTTACTTATTTTTTACAGGTGAAAACAAAAAACGAAAAAGGACAGCTTTATGCAACACCGGTAGTAGGTCATGGTTCAGGAGATTTAGCTAACTTAGCAGATGCAGATGCTTTTTTAGAAATGCCAGATACTAAAAGTAACTTTACAAAAGGAGAAGTATTTCCGTTGATCAGATATAGATAAATGAGCAAATTTTCACATATTGGAGATAAGAACCAGCCCAAAATGGTAAATGTGGGTGGAAAAGAAGTTACCAAACGCAAGGCGCTATCGCGGGCTGTTATGTATTTAGGCGAAGAAATTATTTCCCATTTTAAAAATGATGAGATCGTAACAAAAAAAGGACCTGTTTTTCAAACTGCCATTATTGCCGGTATTCAGGCGGTGAAGAAAACTTCGGATCTGATCCCGATGTGTCATCCTTTACAGATAAATGCTGTAGATATTAATATCAAGATCATCGATAATGAGCATATAGAAATCTTTTGTTCAGTTGAAATTGATGGTAAAACAGGCGTAGAAATGGAAGCATTGACCGGTGCCACTGTGGCCAGTTTAACCATCTATGATATGTGTAAAGCCATATCTCAAAAAATGGTCATTAAAGAAATTAAATTATTAGAGAAAACAGGAGGGAAATCTGATTACAAGATTACTTCATAAATTCTTCATTATATGGGAGTGAGTAAACATCAAAAACATACTAAACTTACCCTGAGGGAAAACGATTTATTCGCGCCTAATGAAATTGCCATTTTGGGCACAAAATGTTCAAATATTGCCAAATTAGTTGAAAAAATAGCGAAAAAACTCCAAAAAAAGGCAAAAATAGGATATTTTGATGCTTCTCATAATGATGAAATTAATGACTCGAGTATTGATTTTTTTACCTCACATATTTCAGGTAGTTTACACAGTACAATTACTACGGATATAAATGAGTATAATGAAAGGATACGATACGCAACCTACGACCTGTTGTTTGTCAATGGCAATCATTATAAAGGAGCCAAGCAGATATTGATTTTAGACAATGAAAAAGAAGCCTCCGTAAAAAAGCGTCTAGACCAATTAGATCGGGTCCAATTCGTGGTAAAATTAAAGGAAGACTCAGAGTATTTCGACTTTTTGGTGGAAAAGTATCCAACCATAAAAAATTTAAAATGTTACCATATCGATGATGTCGATGCAATATCTCATCATATTTGGAATTTGATACAAGAAAAAATAGCACCTGTACAAGGCTTGGTTTTGGCCGGAGGTAAGAGCACTAGAATGGGTAAGGACAAAACCAGATTAATCTATCATTCGAAAAAACAATTAGACCACACTGTAGACTTATTAGAGAATAATTTACTTCGCACATATGTTTCCGTCGCAAGTGCTGATCAATCAGAAAATCCAAGAACAATAGAAGACAAATTCCTTGATCTTGGGGCATTTGGAGGGATCTGTTCGGCATTTCAAAAAGACCCGAATAAAGCCTGGCTGGTATTGGCTACCGATTTGCCATTTGTAGATCAAGACCTTATAAAGCTATTATTAAAACACAGAAATCCAACAAAAATAGCCACTGCAATAAAAGGGAAGACAAAGCCTTTTGTAGAGCCTTTGATTGCTATTTATGAACCAAAAGCATATCCGGTATTACTGAGTTACCTTGCCCAAGGATATTCTTGCCCGAGAAAGGTATTGATCAATTCTGACGTTGAAATCGTTGAAGTCGACGATCATTTTGTTAGAAATGTAAATACTCCAGAAGATTTTGAGAAGGTTCAGAATGAATTAAATGGGTAATACGCTTCATATACTTAACGGTGATAGCACAAAACAAATTTTTTCTCATGCTAACCTGGAAGGAGACATTATTGTATTTAGAGAAATGTTATGTGAAGGTTCGATTCATAAAAATGTAGGAAGTGATGCATTTTGGAAAAATAGATATGCCTTTTTTGAAAAAGAGATAGGAATAACCAAATTAGAATATTTTGATAAAACCATTAAGGATTTAACAAAACTTGAAGATTTATCG
>CBDUPN010000191.1:0-3146 GCA_965369125.1 uncultured Aureibaculum sp.
AAAGGAATTGCCAAAGGATGGCTTGTGTAAAATTATTTTAATCAAATTAAAAGAGGCATTCAATATTGTATGCCTCTTTTGATTTGATAGTATGGTTCTTCCCTATTACAGGTCATTAATAAGGCTGCCGTAAAGATCATTGAACTTATATCCTTTTATAAATCTATGTTTATTTAACTTTTTATTTTCTACCAATCCCCATAATATAAATTCCTTTAAAAAATATTGATCATCTAAAGGTGTATTTGATTGATATTTATTGATAAGCTTATTCAAAGGCAAGATCTTGTCTAATTCGTTTTTATACAATTCATCATTCATGTCATCTAATAATTCAAAATTACTTTCATCGAAGAACCATTCAATAATATCGTCATAAGGTGTTCTGTCTTCTTTGCGATTCAATTTTTGTATGGCCGGGAAATAATCTGTAAACAAGGTTTTAATAGCAGCACCCAATAAGGTTTGCGCAACCATAGCTGCTCCTTCCTGTTCCCCTTCGTATACTAATTCTGCTTTACCTGTAATAGCCGGTATTACGCCCATAAAATCACTCATTCGGATCATAGTTTTATCCTGCTTTAGCAATATATTACGACGTTCAGCAGTACTCATGAGATTTTCATATGCCGTAATGCTCATTCGGGCACTAACACCACTTTTAATATCAATATAATCGCTGTCCCTGGCCTCAAAACTAATTTGTTCTATAAGCCTTTTTGCTAATTCGGGAACATATATATTCTCTAACTGGCTTTTATCAATATTGGCTTCCTGTTCTGTAATTCTTCTCGAGACCTCAATATTATTCGGATAATGTGTTAGGATTTGCGAGCCAATTCTATCTTTTAGCGGCGTTACAATACTCCCTCTATTTGTGTAATCTTCCGGATTGGCTGTAAAAACGAATTGTAGGTCTAAAGGCAGTCTTAATTTAAAACCTCTAATTTGAATATCTCCCTCTTGCAATATATTAAAAAGGGATACCTGAATCCGTGCTTGTAAATCGGGTAACTCATTAATTACAAAAATAGATCTATTTGCTCTGGGGATCATTCCAAAATGAATAACCCTATCGTCGGCATAACTTAATTTTAAGTTGGCAGCTTTTATGGGATCAACATCACCAATAAGATCGGCCACCGTAACATCGGGTGTTGCCAATTTTTCATAAAATCGTTCATTCCTATGGATCCAGCCGATTGGTGTCTTATCGCCTTTCTCCTTTATTAGTTCCAAGGCATATCGCGATAGGGGTTTTAAGGGGTCATCGTTTATTTCAGATCCTTCGACTACGGGAATATATTCATCTAAAAGATTGACCATTAATCTGGCAAGCCTGGTCTTGGCCTGCCCTCTTAAACCTAATAAATTGATATTATGCCTTGATAAAATGGCTGTTTCGAGCTCGGGAATTACCGAATTTTCATAACCCCATATTCCATGAAATACGTGTTCTCCTTTCTTTAATTTTTCTACTAGATTGTCACGAAGTTCATTTTTTATGGATCTACTCTTATATCCTGATTTCTTTAGATCTCCTAGTGTTTTAATTTTCTCAATATTCATATTTCTTCTTAATTAACCATTTAATTTTTTTCTTCTATTTTTCTCATAATCTTCAAAGACCATTTCTCCCAGTCCTTTAAGACCGGTATAAAATGCCTTGCCCTGATTGGCATTTGAAAAATGTCTAACAAACTGCATCAAATATGGGTCCTCGGCTATCATAAAAGTTGTTATTGGGATATGTAATCTTCTGGCTTGGCTAGCCATGTTATAACACTTTTCTACAATAAAATTATCGAGTCCGGCGCTATTTTTATAATAACTACCATCCGGTAAGCGCACACAACTTGGCTTTCCATCAGTGATCATAAAAATTTGCTTATTTGTATTCCTTTTTCTACGTAACATATCCATGGCAAGTTCTAAACCTGCTACCGTATTTGTATGGTATGGACCCACTTTTAAATATGGTAAATCCTTTATGGAAATTGGCCATGCATCGTTTCCAAAAACCAAAATATCTAAGGTGTCTTTTGGGTACCTTGTTGTTATCAATTCTGCCAATGCCATGGCTACCTTTTTTGCAGGTGTAATTCTATCCTCACCATACAGGATCATGCTATGGCTAATATCGATCATTAAAACCGTACTCATTTGGGCTTTAAAAGTTGTTTCTTCAACCACCAAGTCACTTTCATTAAGATTAAAATCACCAATACCATTATTGATCTGGGCATTTTTAATACTCTCGGTCATTGATATTCTTTCGAGGGTATCACCAAAATGGTAATTTCGAAACTCACCGGTATGTTCATCGCCCAGACCAATGCTTTTTGACTTGTGATTACCAACATTACTCCTTTTAAGGTTTCCGAATATTTGATCCAAGGCCTTTTGTCTAATAGCTCTTTCGGTTTTAGCTGTAATTTTAAGGCCGTTACCACCTTTCTTAGGATCAATTTCTTCCCTTAAATACCCTTTATTTTTTAAATCTTCAATAAAGTCTTCAATAGTATATTCCGGGGTAGTTAATTGGTATTCCTTATCTAGCTGTCTTAACCAATCTAACGCTTCATCAACATCACCTGATGTATAGGTGATCAATTCTTTAAAAATTTCGAATAGTTTTTCAAAAGGCGACTGCTTAGGCGCCTCATATTTCTCAAATCTAAACCCTTTTTTAAACGAATATTCCATCTTTCTGATTTAAGCTTTAAAAATAAACTAACTAATTGTAAAAAAAATGTTAATTAATGCCTTGCTTCTAAAACACCAACAACATCCTTTAGGTTAAATCCTTTTGCTTCTAGCAATATCAAATAATGAAATAATAGATCAGCGCTTTCATTCAAGAAGAGATCGTCATTATTATCCTTTGCCTCTATCACCGTCTCTATAGCTTCTTCGCCAACTTTTTGCGCTATTTTATTAATACCTTTTTTAAATAAAGAGGCGACATAACTTTTTTCAATGCTGGCATTTTCTTTTCTATCTTTTATAATACCTTCTAATTCTGAAAGAAATCCGAAGGCTGGTATATTCTTTTCATCCCAACAGGTGTCGGTACCTTTATGACAAGTTGGGCCGTCTGGTTTTACCTGAATTAATAGAGTGTCATTATCGCAATCGACCTTTAT
>CBDUPN010000192.1:0-3132 GCA_965369125.1 uncultured Aureibaculum sp.
TTAATTTTGTCTTTATAGGTTGTCCATTTATCTTTAATTGGACCTTCTGGTATTTTTGAATTTAAAGTCGCCATATTATTTCTTAAGATTAATGGTTAAAATGATGATAAAGAGCGATAATAATGAATCCTAACGGAATTACAATTGAGTATATTTTCCCTAAGGATTTTACTGTATTTGAATATTTATTATTGAATCCGATCGATTGGAAAGCCGATTGGAATCCGTGTAATAAGTGCAATGCTAATAAAATAAATGCCACCACATAGATACCAACCCGAACCGGATTTAAAAACTTATGGGTCAACTCCTCATAATATCTGAATCCTTCGCCATCGGCTAGCAAACCAGACATGTCTCCCTGTAAATATTTTGTATTTAATTCCGGGAACCAAAAATCATAAAAATGCAGTCCGATAAAAACAAGAATAACACCTCCGCTTAGCACCATATTCCTCGACATCCAAGTAGCATTGGCAGCGCCATCGAACTTTACATATTTTTCCTTTCTGGCACCTTTGTTTCTTACCTCTAGAACTAATCCCATTACAAAGTGAAAAACGACTCCAAAGATCAATACCGGTTGAAGTGCAAATTGAATTAATGGATTGGTTCCCATAAAATGTGACAATTCATTAAAAACACTTTCACTAAATAATGAAGTGATATTAACAGCCAAGTGAATAATTAAGAAAAAAATGAGAAAAAGTGCAGACAAGGCCATCGCAACTTTCCTCCCAACTGATGAAGATAAAAATCCGCTCATTATGATTAGTTTTATGAAAGTAACAAAGGTAATGTTTACTTTTAGTTTGATAAAATGTATCCTAAACTTTTTCTTATTTAGAATCATTTTAAAACCTTAACTTTATTCAAGGATAAAAAAGACGAATTTAGCTTAAAATTTAATGAATATATTCATACTGTCGGTTGGTGAAAATATCTATTCTACAAAGAGATTATTTGATGAGGCCTTAAACAGAGGACATACTGTAAGGGTGATAAATCATACCAAATGTTCGGTTAAATTAGGAAAAGGAAAGCCCCAAATAATTTTTGAAGGTAAGAATATTATTGACGAGCCTGATGTGATCATTCCCAGAATTGGGGCCTCGGTGAGTCGACATGGTGCCGCAATTGTAAAAGAGTTTGAAATGAACGGGGTTTTTAGCGCTGCGCGTTCGTTAGGAATATTAAGAGCTCAAAATAAGGTTAGAACCTTACAGATTATGAATAGAAAGAATATTCCAATACCACAAACGGTTTTTTCAATTGACCCTCAGAATATTGATGAACAAATTGAATTACTTGGCGGACCGCCTGTTATTATAAAACTGCAGGAAGGCACACAGGGTTTAGGTGTGATATTGGCAGAATCTAAAAAATCGGCAAAATCTATTATAGATACATTTTATAATATGAATGCCAGTATTTTATTACAAGAATATGTTGAAGAATCCAATGGTGAAGATATTAGAGCTATTGTGGTTGGCAATTCTGTGGTTGCTGCGATGAAGCGCATTGGCGAAAAAGGAGATTTCAGGTCTAATATTCATCGTGGAGGTACGGGAGAATTGGTAGCATTATCAGAAAAGGAAAAAAGAATTGCATTAAGGGCAACAAAATATCTAAGCCTGCCGGTGGCAGGGGTAGATATGATAAGATCTAAAAACGGAGCAATGCTCATAGAAGTAAATGCATCACCCGGCTTACAAGGTGTTGAAGCCTATACAAAAGTGAATATTGCAGAGCATATCATAAAATATTTAGAAAAAAATGTTCGAAAAAAATTTCAGAAATGAAACCGTTGAATTAAGGGGTATAAAGGTAGGATTAGGTGAAAGTAAATTGATAAGATTCACCATAGACAGATTGCCTACTGGCACTCTTATTGAAATACCCGTGTACGTTTTTAACGGAAATAAATTAGGCCCTACTGTTTTATTACAAGGCGGATTACATGGCGATGAAACCAACAGTATTGAAATAATAAGACGTATGCTAGAGAACGATTATTTTAAGATCGAAAAAGGCTGTGTGATCGTAGTGCCGTTATTGAGTGTTTTCGGTTTCTTGCATTTTTCGAGAGATGTACATGGGAAAGACGTAAACAGAAGTTTTCCCGGAACTAAAACAGGATCACTAGCAAGCCGCATAGCCTATTTCCATATGAGGGAAATTGTTGGTAAAATTGATTTCGGGATAGATTATCATACCGGAGGAAATCAAAGAAGTAATTATCCTCAAATTAGATATACTGAAGAGTCAGAAGTTTGTAAAGAACTGGCAGAAATATTTAATGCTCCCTTTTATTTTCCCTCAAAATTGATCAATAAATCATTTCGTAAAGAAGCATTTAAACATAATATTCCGATCATTGTATATGAAGGTGGCGAAGCCCTACGTTTTGATGAGGTTGCCATAAAAGAAGGTATTGATGGTACATTACGCATACTTGAACATTTTAGCATGATCTCAAAAAGTCCGATTAAGATCGCCAAAAAAAGTAGCAGTATCCACTTAAACAAACGAAGATGGATAAGGGCCAAAATTGCAGGACTATTTAATTCATTTGTTCATAATGGAGATAAGGTTGTTAAAGGGCAAATTATTGGTGATATAACAGATACTTATGGAGAAACATCGGTAAAAGTCAAGTCACCAATTTCGGGTTATATTATCGCTATAAATTTTTTTCCGGTGATCAATAGGGGAGATGCCATATTTCATTTAGGGGTTGATAATTAGTAGTATATTTACATTTTTAAAATAACAGCACAATTCTAATGGCCGAATCAGCAAAACATATTTTGAATCCGAACAATTGGGTCAATGCGCATGCTGATTATCTATTTAACTATGCTATCACGAGAGTAGATGGTGAGGAGTTAGCCAAGGATATTGTTCAAGAAACTTTTTTTTCAGGATTAAAAGGTCAAGAAAATTTTAGAGGTCAGGCTTCAGAACGCACCTGGCTGGTTTCTATTTTAAAACGAAAGATCATTGATCATTACCGTAAAATTAATTCGGCTAAAGGGAAAGCCGAGGTTAGGGTAAATTTTTATCAGGATGGTGAAAAAAAAGGAAATTGGATAGAAGAAAGGGTGCCGAGGTCATGGGATAACGAAGCGG
>CBDUPN010000193.1:0-3102 GCA_965369125.1 uncultured Aureibaculum sp.
TATTTAAAATATTCTTCCTTTGCTTTAAGGGTTTGGAATGAAGTAGCTACGATCATCTTATTTGCATGTGTATTTCTGGTTATCTTAAAAAATACCTTAGGCTGGATCTTTGGTGTTGTTGGCATCGTTGGGGTCTCTATAGTATTAATGCTCGGCATTAAACTCTATAAAAATCTGAGAGCTAAACGGAGTTGGGAGAATAACTAAATCATAATTCTATTTTGAAGAACACCACATTATGATATAAATCATACTCTAATCGTTATGATACTTTTAAATTTGTCTCCTGAAATAAAAGTATCATATGAAAAGTTTACTATTGGGTAATGAAGCGCTGGCTCAGGGCAGTATTGATGCCGGCCTTTCCGGGGTCTATGCTTATCCCGGAACACCTTCTACCGAAATTACAGAATATATTCAAAAATCAAAGCTCGCTAAGGAGCTGAACATTCATACTTCATGGTCTGTTAACGAAAAAACCGCCATGGAAGCCGCGTTAGGAATGTCGTATACCGGTAAAAGATCGATGGTAGTAATGAAACATGTAGGTTTAAACGTGGCTTCAGATGTTTTTATGAATATGGCAGTTTCCGGAATCAATGGCGGACTCATAGTTGTTGTTGCAGATGACCCATCTATGCATTCTTCACAAAATGAACAAGATTCAAGATTTTATGGAAAATTTGCCATGATCCCGATACTGGAGCCTTCCAACCAACAAGAAGCCTATAATATAATGCACTATGCTTTTGATCTTTCTGAAGATCTAAAGTTACCGGTATTGTTGAGAATGGTAACACGTCTATCCCACTCTCGGGCAGGTGTAATACTAAAGGAAAGGCGTGCTCAAAATGGAATTCAGCTTCCGGTGGACACCTCAAGATTTGCCTTACTTCCGATGAACGCCAGAAAACAATTCGATCAATTGATAAATAAAAAAAATCTTTTGATCGAACATTCCGAAAATTCTAATCTTAATAAATTAAAATTAAGTGAGGATAGATCTATGGGGATTATTGCTTGTGGTATTGCCTATAATTATGTGATGGAAAACATTGCTGAAGACCAAGAGTTCTATTCAATCTTGAAAATATCGCAATATCCATTACCCAAAGAAAAAATAAAGGAGCTCTATCGTCACTGCGATAAAATTTTAGTTGTAGAAGAAGGATATCCTGTTGTGGAAGAATTATTACACAACTACTTCGATGAAAACGATAAAATTAAAGGAAAATTAACAGGCGATCTTCCTATTACAGGTGAACTTAATCCCAATATAGTAGCCAAGTCATTAGGCATTTTTCAAAGAGGATCTAAGTCGATTCCTCCGGTCGTTGCACCCCGGCCTCCTCAGCTTTGTGAAGGTTGTGGCCATACAGATCTTTTTAATACTATAAATGCCTTAATACCTGAGATCGGCAATAAGAATGTTTTTGGAGATATTGGTTGTTATGCACTCGGTGCGCTACCGCCATTAAATACCATTAACACACTTATAGACATGGGTGCTTCGATAACCATGGCCAAAGGGGCAGCTGATGCAGGTATGGAAAATGCCATTGCCGTTATTGGCGATTCGACTTTTACACATTCGGGTATGACCGGATTACTCGATGCTGTTTTCGAAAATTCACCAATAACAGTCATTATTTCTGATAATTCAGCGATTGCGATGACGGGCGCTCAAGAATCAAGTGCAGTAGGCCGATTACATAAAATTTGCTTGGGAATCGGTGTTCATCCCGATCATCTTAAAACAATGATTCCCCTAAAGAAAAATCATGATAAAAATGTGGAATTATTACGTAATGAATTACAATATAAAGGGGTATCCGTAATCATTTCAGAAAGGCCATGTGTAAGATTGTCAAGGGATAAAAAAGAGGAAATTAAAGCTAAAATCGCATCATTAAGTTAAAATAATCGCATGAAAACAAATATTATATTATCGGGTGTTGGTGGCCAGGGTATTTTAACTATCGCTGCTGTGCTCGATACCGCTGCTCTTAGTGAAAATTTACATATCAAACAATCGGAAGTTCACGGCATGAGTCAACGTGGGGGCGCCGTTCAATCGCATGTGAGAATTTCTGACAAGGAAATTTTTTCTGACCTCATTCCCGAAGGAAAAGCCGATCTAATATTGTCTGTAGAACCCATGGAATTATTAAGATATATGCCGTTTTTGAATAAAAAAGGGTGGTTAATTACCGATTCTAATCCATTTGTTAATACCGGTAATTATCCCGAAATAAAAGACATATACGAACAGATTAAAAAACATCCTTTTCATGTGATCATCAATGCTACCGATGTTGCCAAAAAAATAGGAAATTCTAAGGTTGCCAATATGGTTCTGCTTGGTGCCGCTTCATCAATAATTCCCTTATCGGAAGAAAGCCTTCTTGCAGCTATCAAAAAATTATTTCAGTATAAAAGTGAGAAAATTATTAGCTTAAACATTGAGGCATTTCTAGAGGGTAAAAAAATCGCCAAAGAATATACAGATTTCGTCTATTGATCGTTAAAACCAAATCATTTGTAATATTATGTAATGTCGATTTTAGAATTAAGAAGTACTTTTTTTATAGCATCTGCTAAAATTATAACACCTTTTTCAATACTTTCTTTCGGCATATTCGAAAAAGACAGCCTCAATCTATCGTCTTTTACTCTCGCGGGGTCAAACGTTCTTCCTGTAACAAAAACCACCCCTTTCGCTACACTTTCTTTAAATATATCAGTAGATCTAATATGTGCCGGTAGTTTAAGCCAGATATAAAAACCCCCTTTTGGTTCATTCCAGGTGACTTCTTTAGGCATATATTTTTCCAGATTTCTTTGCAGTAAATTCTTTCTTTCTAAATATTCTCCTCTTAAAAATTTTAAATATGGATCTAATTTATGTTGAGCTAAAAACTCATTGCCTAAAATTTGCATAAAATTAGAAGTACAGGCATCCAAGGCTTGTTTAATGGTCTCAGCTTTATCAAAAATCTCATAAGAAGAAAGCATATAACCCAACCTAAATCCCGGACCCAGAATTTTTGAAAAAGAACCCGTATAAATAATTTCTACATCAGAAACACCATAAGATTTCAT
>CBDUPN010000194.1:0-3066 GCA_965369125.1 uncultured Aureibaculum sp.
TTTGATCATCAGTCGAAATAATGAATGATAACTAACATTTATTTAACTAAACAGGTTCCCCGATAAGATCAAAATCGCCTGCTGAGATGATTTTTACATCAATAAATTGCCCGATCTGTACATAGTGTTTAGAGGCATCAATAATTACATCATTGTCAACATCGGGTGAATCAAACTCAGTACGTCCGAAAAAATATTTTCCTTCTTTTCTATCGAAAATACATTTATAGGTCTTACCCACCTTTTCTTGATTCAACTCAAAAGAAATCTGGCTTTGTATCTCCATGATCTCAGCCACACGTTGCTCTTTAATTTTTTCAGGCACATCGTCAACCAGCTTGGCGGCATGCGTATTTTCTTCATGTGAATAAGCAAAAGCGCCTAATCTATCGAAACGGGTTTTTTTAACCCATTCTTTTAACTCATTAAATATCTCTGCGGTCTCGCCGGGATAACCTACGATGAGTGTAGTTCTAATCGCCATTTCTGGAACAGCCTTTCGAAACTCTTTCAATAATGCATTTGTTTTATGGTGGGTGGTACCCCTTCGCATTGATTGTAATATTTCGGTATTGATATGCTGTAAAGGAATGTCAAGATAATTGCAAATTTTGGGTTCATTTTTCATCACCTCAAGTACGTCTAAAGGAAATCCGGTTGGAAATGCATAATGCAAGCGTATCCATTCTATACCATCAACTTTAACCAATTCTTTTAGCAGATCGGCCAAGGCTCTTTTTTTATATATATCTAATCCGTAATAAGTAAGGTCTTGAGCTATTAAAATAAGCTCTTTTATTCCTTTTTCGGCCAGATTATTCGCTTCAATTAATACTTGTTCTATGGGTGTTGATATATGCTTTCCACGCATTAATGGGATAGCGCAAAATGAACAAGGCCTGTCACAGCCTTCGGCAATTTTTAAATAAGCATAATGCCTTGGTGTTGTTGTTAAACGTTCGCCAATCAATTCATGCTTATAATCGGCCTCAAGCACTTTTAATAAATTTGGAAGATCATGGGTGCCAAAATAGGCATCAACATCCGGAATTTCTTTTTCCAGATCTGGTTTATAACGTTCACTCAAACAACCCGTAACAAATACTTTATCAACTTCTCCTTGCGCCTTCTTGTGTGCATAATGCAAGATCGTATTTATAGATTCTTCCTTTGCTTTTCCTATAAATCCACACGTATTTATCACTACAATATTACCATCATCATTTTCATCTTCGTGCACTACATTTTTGTTATTAGCCTTTAGCTGACCCATTAATACTTCTGAATCATAAATATTTTTAGAGCAACCCAGGGTAACAACATTAATTTTATTCTTCTTGGCAGTTTTAGTACGCATTATTCTTTTATTAAGAGGCAGGCAAAATTAAGTATTTACTCATAAATAAATACCATAAAAAGATTATTTGTAAAACAGATAGGTCTTCTAGATAAACCCCCTTTTTTTTGCCTCTTTTATAAGTTGCTCATCGTTGGCATTTTCTAGTCCTAATAAGCCTTTAATTTGCGATTTCCTTTTTTCTATCGCACTTAAAGATAACATTACATAATTCGTTAAATCTTTTGTTTTTGCACCTTTAGAAAGATGGTAAATAATTTTACGGTTTACATCATCTAATAGGTTGTCTTCGAAATTAACGGTTTGTTTTCTAAAATACCTGGCAACCGTTGTACTATAGTAAGGAGGATTATTAATGACCGTATCTAAGGCAATCAAAAATTCCTTAGAGGTGATATCATTCTTAATTAACAAGCCGTCGGGGTTTACCGTTTTTAAAATATTTTGTATCCTGTGATTTTCATTGAAAGTGGTTTGAATTACAATTTTCGCTGTGGGCATTAAATCTTTGGCATAAACGGCAAGATCTTCACCTGATATGATCTCACCATCACAAGACGGAGGTAATTTTACATCTAAGTATAGAATATCATAAGGAATGGTTTTCGATGCAATCTTTAATTTATCGATGGCCGTGTCGCAATTATTAGCGCCATCGATGATATAATTATATTTTTCAGAATCATCAGATAATATAATACTCTTATAAGCTTCAATGATCATAGGATGATCATCAACGATTAATATTTTTAGATCCTTTTTCATTTAATTAAAAACTTTACAGTTTATTTAGCAAGCATTTAAATTACAAAATTTTAAATTTTAAACCAAAACAAAAATTAATAATATTTCTAAAATAAGATATCTCAATTTTAATTAATTAGAAAAAATAAAAGGTAGATTTAATAGACCATTAATTCACCTGAATTTGGTATTTTAATTTCTATAAAAGTTCCGCTCTTTGACTCTGACTTGATCTTAAAAATACCCTTTAGTTGTTTCGTTCTGGATTTTATATTTTTAAGTCCAATTCCTTTCTTCTTTTTTGACGTATCAAAGCCGACCCCATCATCGATGATCAATAATTTCAAATGTTTTTGAGTCAATTTAAATTCTACCATCACATTTTTAGCCTTGGCGTATTTATTGATGTTCTGTAGAGCTTCTTGAATTATCCTGTACATATTCATTTTGAATTCTCCACTTATTTCCTCCCAATTGATCTTTTTATCACATCTAAAATCATAATTAAAATTGCTGATCTTACTTTGATTTTCTAACAAATCTTGAACTACATGTTTATAGCCAACATTTAATATTTCTGAACGCCTATTAAGGTCATGAGACACATTACGCACATCTTCTTCTACTTCTTGAAGATCGCTTATATATTTTTCTCTTTTCTTAATGGTTTCTGGGTCTGATTTATCATTTAAAGCACTTAGCAATAATCGGGTGCCGAATAGTTTGCCTAATACCCCGTCATGCAATTCTTCTGAAATTCGTTTTTTTTCTTTTCGTCTGCCTTCATCTAATTTATATTGTTGTACCAACATAAGATCGTAAATCTCCTCATTGGCCTTTTGCTGCCGTTTTTCTAATCTTAATTTTACGTTCTTAGAACGTTGGTCTAAGATGATATACAATAATGATCCTATGAGGATAATGATACTTGCAATGATCATTAATAAGTTTTTCTCCCAGCTTAA
>CBDUPN010000195.1:0-3051 GCA_965369125.1 uncultured Aureibaculum sp.
ACAACTAATCAACTAAAATAGTGCCAATTATTTAATTTTCAGAAGATTTAACAGATTTTTTATATATCCCTTTAAATGCTTCCTGAATTTTTTCATCCTTTTCGTTTAATATATCCCAAACTTGAGTAACCGAGCCATCTGAGTTTTTATGCCATGTGATCTGATTATAATATTTACCTTTCTCACTTTCGATTATCTCGCTCTTCAGTATCATCTTGCCCTCTGCATAATGTCCTTTTAATTCCAGGCTAAAACCAGAATTATCTACCCATAACTGGTTCCATGTTTGATCACTTTTATTATAGTAATTATAACTAGTCCCTCTATTTTTTCCTGTAGAGGTCCATTTTTCTTGTAAAACACAGTTGTCATATTGCTTTTCTATAATGTTGTTACCAACGACATTTCCTTTCACATCATATACCGTCCAATCTCCTATCCAAAAATCAAAAAAGCCATAAGGATCACTGCAACATTGGCAATTTACTTCATCCTCTTGTGCCATTATATTCTGCACAAATAATACTATTGCGATAACTAAAACTGTTCTTTTCATACTTAAAAGTGTTGGTTTTGAGCAATAGTAAAAAAATATAATTGTAACCTCTCATAACGAAATGTTAAAGAAATATACAAACTGTTAACGCAAAAAAGTAGTAGTTTTGTATGTCAACGAAAAAATAATCTATGAATAACAAACCTTTGATATTGGTTACCAATGACGATGGCATTACTGCACCGGGAATTCGTACACTGATTTCTATAATGAATGAAATAGGTGATGTAGTGGTTGTGGCGCCTGATAATCCTCAAAGTGGAATGGGCCACGCAATCACGGTAAATACTACTTTACGTTGTAATCCTGTAACTGTAGACGAAGGCCCACAATTGGAATACAGTTGTTCTGGTACTCCGGCAGACTGTGTCAAAATGGCGGTAAATGAAATTTTAAATAAAAAGCCAGATCTATGTGTTTCAGGGATCAATCATGGTTCAAATGCTTCTTTAAATGTTATTTATTCGGGTACCATGAGTGCTGCAGTTGAGGCCGGGATTGAAGGTGTTCCTGCCATAGGTTTTTCCTTACTTGATTATAATTGGGATGCAAATTTCGAGGCTAGTAAAGAGTTTGTAAAAAAAATCACACTTAATGTTCTAAAAAATAAGTTACCCGAAGGAATCGTGTTGAATGTTAACATACCTGATATGAAAAAAGAAGATATCAAGGGGACTAAAGTTTGCAGGCAAGCACACGGTAATTGGGTTGAAGATTTTGACAAGCGCGTAAGTCCTCAAGGAGAAGATTATTATTGGTTGACCGGCAAGTTTGTAAATCTTGACCAAGGAGAGGATACCGATCTATGGGCTTTAAAAAACGGATATGTTTCCATCGTTCCTGTACAATTCGATATGACTGCTCACCATTATATTCAAAAACTTAATAGCTGGGGCTTGTAATGAAAAAAGAAATATTTATTGGTTTTTTGGTAGGTATCGTCGCTACAGTTTTTGGCTTTTATCTATATGTAGAATTCGCCTTAACAGGTACTTTCGAAGAAGCGTTAACCATTATAGGCGAAAAAAGTCTTTATGGAAAAGTATTGGGCCTGGCGGCTATTCCTAATCTTTTGGTGTTTTTCTTATTTATAAAAAAAAGAAAAGATTATAGGGCAAGAGGAGTTTTGATCGCTACTTTTCTTGTTGCATTCCTTATCTTAATAGCACAATTCTTTTAATCGTGAAGTACTATATTATTGCCGGTGAAGCTTCGGGAGATCTGCATGCCTCTAATTTAATGAAGGCGCTAAGTCAAAAAGATAGACAAGCAGATTTTAGGTTTTGGGGCGGTGATCTCATGCAAGAAGTTGGCGGTACTTTGGTAAAGCATTATCGCGACCTTTCTTTTATGGGTTTTATTGAAGTAATTGCCAACCTTAGAACCATTTTGAATAATATAAATTTTTGCAAAAAAGACCTTTTACAATTCAAGCCAGATGTTCTTATTTTGGTCGATTATCCGGGTTTTAATATGCGAATAGCCGAATTTGCTAAAAAACAAGGATTTAAAGTTCATTATTACATTTCACCTCAACTTTGGGCATGGAAAGAAAACCGTATTCAAAAAATTAAAAGGGATGTTGATGCCATGTATGTCATTTTGCCATTTGAAAAAGATTTCTATGAAAAGAAACATCAATTCCCTGTACATTTCGTAGGCCATCCCTTACTTGATGTTATAGCCAATAGAAAACCAATAAGTATAAAGGCGTTTAGAAAAAAGTATGGATTAAATGATAAACCAATCATTGCGCTCTTGCCTGGGAGTAGAAAGCAGGAGATAAAAAAAATGCTTTCGGTAATGCTGAAAGTTGTTGATAAATTTAATGATTACCAATTTGTGATTGCCGGAGCGCCGAGTCAAGATTATGAATTTTATAGGCCTTTTATAAAAAAAATTGATGTAAAGTTCATAGACAATAAAACGCATGATTTACTTTCTGTGTCTTATGCTGCTTTAGTTACCTCGGGCACCGCAACTTTAGAAACAGCCCTTTTTAAGGTTCCCGAAGTCGTTTGTTATAAGGGTAGTATGATATCCTATCAAATAGGTAAAAGATTGGTCGATATAAAATATATCTCGCTGGTCAATCTTATTTTAGATAAGGAATCTGTTACCGAACTTATTCAAAACGATTTTAATGAGAAACGGCTCACCGAAGAATTAACGAAAATTTTAGACGATAAGCATAGAGAACAACTATTTCTGGATTATTACGACCTCGAAAAAAAACTCGGTGGAAAAGGAGCTAGTGAAAGAACAGCAGATCTAATTTATAATCATTAATTCATCCTGTTTCAGCTATAAATATTCTGTATAAAGTTAATAATAGAAGCTAACATAAATCATGTTTTAATCTATTGAAATGCTATAATTTTGTTCAAATATTTCATTCACCCAGTTTAAAATATAGCCTAAAACATGAAAAAAAATGTCATAATTATCGGAGCAGCAGGTCGCGATTTTCACAATTTTAATACTTATTATCGTGG
>CBDUPN010000196.1:0-3049 GCA_965369125.1 uncultured Aureibaculum sp.
CTAATGTTTTTAGCCTCTGTATCTTGGTTTAAAATCACTACTGCTATGGATCCATCTGGGTTTTGGGCCGCCGTTACCATTAAAGAATCATCAGAATTCTCTAAGCCAATAATTTTAGCTTCAGGCCTGATATATTTACTAAAATGAGACAATGTATAATAGATTGGAGTGAAGTAAACTTCATCATTTTCAGGATCTACAATCACCGGTGCTACACACCAGTTTTTAAACCAGTTTGGACCTCCTTGTTTATCTAAAACCATATTCCAATCTACCCAGCCATCAACCCAATTGTTAAGGCAACCAATAATATCGCTGGCATACCGATATACTGGAGAATATTTGGGGTGTAAATATTTTTGATCTTCGGGTGCCCAATCCCAACCCCAATCTGTAGCTTCTTTGGCCCAATACCATTGGTCGTCCTGCCATTTTGGTACTTCAGAATCTACACAGGCTTCTGTCTGAATTAAATATTTATTTGGTGCTTTACTATGAGCATATTGCAAGGTTTCAGGCATCCAATCGTAAGTGCTTGCATACCAATGAATTGCTGTGCCATCAAAATATTTTGAAGTTTCCTCATTCTTATACATGACATCAACCCATTGTTTTAAATGATCCCTGTTCTGGTCATATCCCAAAATTTTAAGATCGCCTTTACCATCAGCTTCCAGCTTAGGACCTAAATGATTCATTACAAAATCATTCATTTCTTCAGCAGTAAAATGCATACTATCCCAATTGTTACCATTTCCCAGAGGTTCGTTTTCTACAGTGAATCCCCAAAGTTCAATTCCTTCTTCTTTGTAGGCATCTGCATATTTTGAGAAAAATAGTGCCCAAGTATCGTAGTATTCGGGTAATAATTTACCGCCCACCCATTTGTTGTTATCTTTCATCCAGGGAGCTGCTGTCCAAGGAGAGCCAAAGATCTTAAACCCGTCTTTTGAAGCAGCCATAGCATCTTTTATCATAGGGATTAAATCGTCTTTATCCTCCGCAATGGTAAAATGTTCTAACTCCTTATCTCCTTCAACGGGTGTATAAGAATAATTACTTAAAGAAAAGTCACATGAATTCATGTGAGTTCTTGTTAAGGAATAATTCGCGCCCTCAGAACTAAAATAGGCATCAATTATTCTTTTTCGATTCTCTTTTCCCAGTTTATTTAACAAGTAAGCAGAAGATTCTGTAAATGCTCCTCCAAAACCTGTTATAGTCTGAAGTTTTTCTTCAGGTAATAATTTTATTTGAGACGGATTTTCGCCTTTTTCAAATTTTGTGATTTGAGTTAATTTATTACCACTTGCTGAAGTTTCATAAACTTCGACTTGTAATGGTTCTTGTTTATCTGTACAACTCATAATCATAAAAGCTATAAAAATGTGTGAACAATACTTAAATATTCTCATAGGTTAAATTTTTATTTTATTTGTTCTTGACGTGCTTTGATTTCATGTTTCGTTGGTGGAACCAATACCTCTTTCATCAATTCTTCTAAATCGCCGTTATATGTTTTGGTAATAGTATTTCCATTTCTAGTTAATCCTTCAAATGTTCCGTTATCCACCATTTCCCATAAGGCATATTTAGCTTGCCCATCCACATTAAACAAACCAAAGTGATTTTCTGATCCGTTTTCGCTTGCTGCGTCTTTCCACGGCTCGTTAAAAGCTTCAAAATAAAAACAAGAAATTCCTTCTTTATTAGTCCAATCGCGCATATGCTTATAATATAGGCTTTGTTTATATTCATCAGCGGCTTTAGAACCATTGGGGCCAAAATAATCATCTGACACTGTTGTCCAACCTGTTTCACCTATATGTATGGGCTTATTGATACCCAAGCTTTTCATATAATTCGAAACATTGTTATACTGGGATTTGGCAAAATTGCTTGCCCGAAGCATGGCTTTATCAATTTTTTCCAGTTCAGGAAGGTCTTTTTCCTCATCGGGTACACCCCAGAAATCTGGATTATAATGTGAATCAAGCACCGGATAGGTATGCATCGAAACATAATCTACCGCTCTATATAACTTTTCTAGATCTTCTACATGGTATTCGGGGCCACCGCCTCCCCAGGAAGCAAAATTATCGGAACTCGTAATCCATAAATCTTCAGGAAGCTTTCCTGTTTTCTTTAAATCTTGTAAATGGTTAACCCATTTTAAAATTATTCCAGGTTGTACATGATAACCAGCCCATTTTACCATGGCTTCATTTCCTACGGCAAGTATTTTAACGATATCCGGATATTTATTTGCCAAATATACCGCTACCAACATTTGTGAAGCATTCGCTTCGCTCTCCTCATTATGATCGGGTTCTTGGTCTGTCCATGCATTTTTACAATCGATCCAGGCGCCCAGCATGACGTACATTTCGAATGTTGGATCTTCCTGTTTAAGCTCACTAATAGCTTTTAAAAGATTAGAAGCTTCTGGCAAGTGCACTTTATAGGTGCGCACAATTTTAACACCCATAGCTGCTAACAGTTTCATATCATCCTTCAATTGATCTATAGCTGGTTCTATACCATGATCTTTATATCTATATCCGCCAAAGGATATTGCCAAATAATTTGGATTCCCTAAAATGTCTTTTGCAGTTACATTTAATTCTTCCTTCAGTGTATTAATATTACTCTCATTATTAGTTTTATTATTACATGAAAACGCAAACATTACGACAAAAAAGTAAGCTGTTATTTTTATTAATGTTTTCATTTTACTAAATATTTACCTATTTTTTTAACGACACAATCATTTGACTTATCTCTCCCGTTCTTTCAAAAATCTTCTTACTTGTTTCTTTATCCAGGCTTAACCCATTAATTTCAAGCGGAGTAGTATTATTATACGTAATTTGTATGCTTTCTTTTTCAGATAACTTATAGATCACAGGAATTTGACAATAGGTAAAGCAAAGAGAGTTTTTGTCTAGTTCAATTTTATTTTCTTTACAATTAATATCAAAATAACTAAAGGTCGCCGGCTCTTTTAGAAACTCTTCAATTTTTAACAAACGAGGATTAAAATACAATT
>CBDUPN010000197.1:0-3031 GCA_965369125.1 uncultured Aureibaculum sp.
TACCTCTCCCGACTCTTTTAATTTTTCGGCGTTTTCGGCAAGTTTTAGTTCTTCTATGATCTTATGGATGTCTCCATTTATAATATTATTCAGATCATATAATGTTAATCCTATTCGATGCTCTGTAACGCGTCCTTGCGGATAATTATATGTTCTAATTTTTGCAGACCGGTCACCACTCGAAACCATACTTTTACGACGTGCAGAATCTTCTGCCTGTTTTTTGGCCAATTCTGCCTCGTAAAGTCGAGATCTCAACACTTTAATGGCTTTTTCTAGATTCTTATGTTGAGATTTCTGATCCTGGCACTTTGCTTCTATTCCTGTTGGAATATGTTTTAATTGTATGGCAGAATAGGTTGTATTCACACTTTGCCCACCAGGTCCGGTAGATGTGGTTCTTATGATCTTTACATCTTTCATGTCAAGATCAACATCGAATTCTTCAGCCTCGGGCAATACCATTACCGTAGCCGCAGAAGTGTGCACCCTGCCTTGCGTTTCTGTTTGAGGTACGCGTTGCACACGATGTACGCCTGCTTCAAACTTCATATCTCCATAAACGTCTTCACCTGTAATGCTAAAAATAATCTCCTTAAATCCGCCAGATGTACCTTCGTTAACATCAACAACCTCTGTCTTCCAACCTTTATCAGCACAATATTTGGTGTACATGCGATACAGATCACCAGCAAAAATACTCGCTTCATCACCACCGGTACCCGCCCTGATCTCTACCATCACATCTTTCGAATCTTCAGGATCTTGAGGTATTAATAAATATTTAATTTCTTCTTCCAAGACATTGAATTTTTCCGTAGCATCCTCTAATTCCATTTGAGCCATTTCTACCATTTCAGGGTCAGACCCCACAGATATGATCTCTTTGGCTTCTTCAATATTATCGAGTAAAGTCTTATATTCTTCACCTTTATCTACTAAAATTTTCAGATCCTTGTATTCTTTATTCAGTCGAATATATCTTTTCTGATCGCTAATAATATCGGGCTGAATGATAAGGTCTGAAACCTCGTCGAATCTTTGTTTTACTATGTTTAATCGCTCTAACATCGGCTATTTTATAAGAATTGCAAATTTAATGATTTTTTAATGCTTTCAAGATTCTAATCAAATTATTATATGTAAATATTTAGATTATATTAAATTTCTTTGTAGTTTATTTAATGTTTTAAAAGTTACATTTTAAATATAATTATTCTTTACATTTGCGTAATAATTTTAAAAATCATTATAATGAAAAAAATACTCTTATTTGTTGGAGTTTTAGCCTTTACTTTAAATAGTTGTGGCGACAAAAAGAAAGATGAATCGCCGGCAGCTACCGAGCCTGTAAAAGTGGAAGAAACAACTGTTGAGAAAACAGATTCTGATGTTAAGACTGAACAAGTAGCTTTAGGAGAAAAACTATTTACCGAAAAAACATGTACAGCTTGTCATGTATTAGATACAAAATTAATTGGTCCTTCCATTAAAGACATTATAAAAATATATGATGAACAAAATGGAAATATTGTACAATTCTTAAAGGGCACTGCAGCTCCTATCGTTGATACCGATCCTGGTCAAGTTGCTATTATGAAAGCCAATTTAGATGGATTTGTAAAAGATATGACTCCTGAAGAATTGCAAGCCGTAGCAGCATATATGCGTTCTGTAGCAAAATAACGGTATTCAATAATCTTATAAAAAAGCATTCTAAATATTTTGGAATGCTTTTTTTATATTAATAATTACCACTTGTTTAAGAATAAACAACAGAATGATACTTATATTTACTGCCATTTTTAAGGGATAATATGCCAAGAAGAAATAAACGGGTTATTTTTGAAAATATTGAGGTTATCGATGCCGGTGCCAGGGGTAAATCGGTGGCTAAGGCACCTGATGGAAAAGTGATTTTTTTATCAGATGCGGTTCCGGGTGATGTGGTAGATATACAAACTTTTAAAAAGCGCAAAGGATATTACGAGGGTAAGGTTATTAAATTCAAAAAACATTCTGATAAAAGGGTAACACCTGCCTGTGATCATTTTGAATTTTGCGGAGGTTGCAAATGGCAACATATGAGTTATAAAGATCAATTATTCTATAAGGAAAAAGAGGTGGTAAATAACCTTATCAGGATCGGTCATTTAGCATTGCCTGAAATTACCCCCATCTTAGGTTCTAAAGATCAATATTTCTATAGGAATAAAATGGAGTTTTCGTTTTCATGCAACCGTTGGCTCACTCCCGAAGAAATAAATTCAGATGCCCAAATAGACAATAAAAACGCCCTTGGTTTTCATATTGCCGGTATGTGGGATAAGATATTAGATATCGAAAAATGCCATCTGCAAGAAGACCCGTCTAATGCCATCAGAAATTCCATCAAAGCATTTGCGATAAAGAATAATATGTCGTTCTTCGATCCGAGAGCGCAAAATGGGTTATTAAGAACCATGATGATACGTATTGCGTCTACCAAAGAGATCATGATTGTGGTTCAATTTTTTGAGGATGACAGACCTAAAAGGGAATTATTATTAGATCATATCATTAAAAAATTTCCTGAAATTACCTCCTTACAATATATCATAAATAAAAAGGCCAATGATACCATTTACGACCAAGATGTAATACTATATCATGGCCGCGATCATATTATTGAAAATATGGAAGGGCTTCAATTTAAAATAAATGCCAAGTCTTTTTACCAAACCAATTCTATTCAGGCTTACGAATTATATAAAATTGCACGTGATTTTTCGGGACTTACAGGTAAAGAGCTCGTTTATGATCTTTATACAGGCACGGGTACTATTGCTCAATTTGTATCGAAAAAAGCCAAAAAGGTTATCGGGATAGAAAGTGTTCCGGAAGCCATTATAGATGCCAAAGAAAATGCAATATTGAACAATATTAATAATGTCGAGTTCTTTGTTGGAGATATGGCCAAGATCTTTAAAGATGAATTCGTAAAACAGCATGGTAAACCCGATATTATCATTACAGATCCGCCAAGGGATGG
>CBDUPN010000198.1:0-2972 GCA_965369125.1 uncultured Aureibaculum sp.
TCAGAATTGAAGTGAATCAGGAATTAGAAGCATTAAAAGAATTTCTGTTGCAAACAGAAGAGCTATTGGTCGTAGGAGGTACGTTGAGTGTTATTTCATACCACTCACTCGAAGACCGGTTGGTAAAGAGATTTATGCGATATGGGATGTTTGAAGCAGAGCCGGAAAAGGATTTTTACGGAAATGTCAGGATCCCGTTCAAAAAAGGGAAATTGATCACACCATCAGCGCAAGAAATAAAACAAAATAACAGGGCACGCAGTGCGAAATTAAGAACAGCGACAAAATTGTAATGGCAACAACTAACCAGACAATATACAATGTACTCAAAGGGAAGTTTTTAGTAGATAAAGACGCTCCTAAAACATGGAGTATGCTCATATTCCTGGCAAGTTTAGCATTAATTATGATCGGTAGTTCACACAGCATCGATAAAAAGGTTCAAAAAATAGCGGTGCTCAATAAGGATATGCGGGAATTGAGAGATGAATTTATCGCTACCCGTTCAGATCTGATGAAAACAAAAATGGAATCATCAATTATAAAGAGACTGGAAGAAAAAGGATTGTATATCGCCGAAAATCCACCTCAAAAAATCGTAGTAAAAAAGTAACCATTGGCCATAGAAAAAAAGAACATACTCAATAGACTGTATTTACTCACCGGATGTTTGTTTCTGTTTGCATTTGCAATAACCTATAAGCTGATCGACATTCAGTTTGTAAACGGTAATTATTATCGCTCACAAGCCGAAGAAAGGACGGTGAGGAATTTTGAGATTGCCGCGAACAGAGGAAATGTATATACGGCAGATGGAAGTTTATTGGCTACTTCTGTGTCGAAATTCGATATCCGCATGGATGCCGTTACGGTTACCGATGAAAATTTTGAAAAGAATATCAAGGGTTTAAGTACCGAGCTTTCTCAAATGTTGGGTAATTCGGCGAGTTTTTATGAAAATTATATCCGCAAAGCACGAAAAAATAAAAATAGATATTTATTCATCACGCGTAACCTTAGTTATAATGAGTATCTCAAAATTAAAGCGTTTCCCATCTTCAATTTGGGCACTTATAAGGGCGGATTTATAGCAGAACAACGTACGGTAAGAGAACATCCTATAGGTAAAATTGCAGAAAGGGCAGTTGGATACGACGATTACAGGGGAAGAGTAGGGATAGAAGGAAATTTCCATGAGTTTTTACAAGGAAAAAATGGGAAGCGATTAAAACAAAAAATTGCGAAAGGGCAATGGAAACCATTAAACGATAATAATGAGATCGAACCTGTAGATGGTAAAGATATTATTACCACCATCGACCTCAATATTCAGGATATTGCCCATCATGCCTTGTTAGAACAGCTGGAAATATACGAAGCAGACCACGGGAGTGCTGTGGTAATGGAGACTAAAACAGGAGAGATCAAAGCCATCTCTAATTTAGGGCGTAATAAAAATGGAAAATATTACGAGCGGTTAAATTATGCCGTTGGCGAATCTCATGAGCCGGGATCGACCTTTAAATTAATGAGTATGATGGTGGCCTTGGAAGACAAGGTGATTGATACTTCTACCATCATAGATACCGAAGAAGGAAAATATAAGATCTACGATCGAACCGTAAGAGATACGCATAAAGGCGGGTATGGAAAAATTACAGCCTCTAAGGTTTTTGAAGTGTCTTCGAATATTGGCATCGTTAAAATTATTGAGAAAGGATATAATGATAATCCGCAAAAATTCATCGACGGATTAAATCGCATGGATGCGGCCAAAATATTAAACCTGCCTATTAAAGGGGAAGGGATTCCAAGATTGCCGAATCCGAAGGATAAGAAGAATTGGTATGGTACTTCATTGGCATGGATGACACATGGTTATGGTGTTTCGATAACCCCCTTACAAACCTTAACATTTTATAATGCCGTAGCCAACAACGGCGAAATGGTGATGCCGCGATTTATAAAAGAGATCAGGGCCCAGAACCGTGTTATCGAAAAATTTGATAAAAAGGTGATCAATCCAAAAATATGCTCACAAGAAACCATTGACAAGGTAAAAATACTCATGAAAGATGTTGTTAAAAGAGGAACAGCGTCAAATATTTATAATAAGAATTATGAGATAGCCGGTAAAACCGGAACCTGTCAAACCGACTATGGCGACCGCAATACACCCACCCAGTACATCTCAACATTTGTAGGTTATTTTCCTGCGGATAACCCCGAGTATTCTTGCATCGTGGTGATTCACAAACCCAATAAGAAAAAAGGCTATTACGGGGCTGATGTGGCCGGTCCGGTTTTTAAACAAATTGCCCATAAAATTTATACGGAAACCCCTGTGCTGGACGAAATAAAACAACTAGAACAGAGCCCTGCAATTGTTGAAAAAGACTTTGAAAATTATTACGGCATATCAAGAAAAGACGACTTGCTCATGCCAGACCTTACCGATATGTCTGGAATGGATGCCGTTTCCATTTTAGAAAATTTAGGTGCCAAGGTCAAATTTAAAGGTTCGGGCAAAGTAATATTCCAGTCGGTAAAACCGGGAACCAAATTAGAAAAGAATATCACCATTCAATTAACGCTTTCGTGAAAAAGTTAAAAGACATATTGTATCGAGTCGCTGTAGAATCTGTCTATGGCAGTACCGATATTGATGTAAATACCATTGTCTTCGATTCGAGAAAAGTGACTAACAATGATGTTTTTGTAGCGTTAAAAGGAACTATTCAAGATGGGCATGAATTTATTTCTGCGGTAATTGAAAAAGGTGCCAAAGCCATTATTTGTGAAGATATTCCAGCAAAGATCGAGAAGAATATTGCCTATATCGTTGTAAAGGATACCAAAGCAGCCCTGGCAATCATGGCTGATAATTTTTATGACAATCCTTCCCAACATTTAAAACTAATAGGCATTACCGGTACAAATGGTAAAACTACCATAGCCTCTTTATTATATAG
>CBDUPN010000199.1:0-2923 GCA_965369125.1 uncultured Aureibaculum sp.
ATATTGAGTTCTATAATATGTTTTAAATGTTGATTTTTCAATGAATCCGTAGGTTTCTTCACCGACAAATATATAGACATAATATGAAGCAGTGATTTTCTTAAAAGCTTTTTCTTAATTTTTTATAAGAACCTTACCGTATCCTGTTTTTGTTAGGAAAAGATAATTTAGTAAAATTCTTTGAAGTTCGACCTCTACCTAAACTATCATTTTCAGGAGCTAAGAATCAATACTTTAATCAATAATTATTCGTTAAATAAGACTAAGTAGCATACAATATAAACTGAAAAATTGAAAGTCATGAAAAAAATTACTTACTTGTTATTCTTATTAATTGGGTATAATATTGCTTTCGCCCAAGGTAATGTTCCAGTCGTCGAAGAACTCAATCCTTATAGGGCAGGATTAAAAATTGGAGCACCAATCGTGATAGGTATTGACCTGGAGTATGTTACCCCATTGTTTGAAAATAGAGTAGCGCCTTTTATTGATTTTACTAGTTTAAAATACAATGATGATGGCGACATTTATAGAGCGAATGTTTTTGAAGTAGGAACCAATGTCTATTTTGATAATAAAGGAATAGGAGAAGGTTTTTATGGAGCCTTATCTTATGGGCACATTAATTTTAAGATGGATCGAATTGATTATGAAGTAGATGCCAACAGACGGTTTACTGGAGTTGCAAAATCAGAAACGAAGGTAGGTACTTTTAATATAAAGGTGGGCGCTAGGTTTGGCGAAAAATTCTATTTTAGAACAGAAATTGGTTATGGTTTTGGCGCAATTCCGGAAAGTATAAGTTCTACAGGAATTATGGACGGATCTCAAGTGACTATTGAAGAAGACATAAGTGAAGACTTAAATGATTTCCCCATAGCGGGTAAGAATGGAACCTTATTGTTTAATATTGGTTTTGGTTATGCGTTTAAGGTAAAGTAAAAAGTTTAAGAAGTCACTCATAAGCTTAGTAGTATTATAGAAATGGCCTCGTTAAAAAATCGAAAGGTCAAAGCGTAAAATGATCGCTATGTTTCAATTCTACTCAAAACCTGCAAGGCTTTTTCAATAGAATTTATCTTATCAAAAGTTAATAATAACCGTAAACCTTGTTTTGTGTCTTTTTCTTTCATTTTACAAATGGCCATATTTTGTTGTACAAATTGTAATACTTTGGTAAATGTTTCTGTTTGATAATAAGGCGATTGTTGATCTGAAATAAAATAACCTATCATTTTACCTTTCTTTAATATCAGTCGTTCGAATCCAATATTCTTGGCCAACCATTTCGCCTGTACACTTAGTAAAAGTTCTTCGGCTTCTTTGGGCAAATCTCCAAAACGGTCTATAAGATGTTGCTTAAAAATTGCGAGCTCTTCTAATGTTTTTAATTCGCTTAGCTCACTATATAAATTTAAGCGTTCTGAAATTATACTAATATAATCATCCGGTAAGAGTAATTCAAAATCTGTATCGATCTGGATATCTTTAACAAATTCTTTTGGTTTTTGGTCTTTTCCTTTATAAAGGTCGGCGAATTCATTTTCTTTCAATTCTTCTATTGCCTCATTGAGTATTTTCTGATAGGTATCAAACCCAATATCGTTTATAAAACCACTTTGTTCACCTCCCAATAGATCACCGGCACCTCTTATTTCAAGGTCTTTCATGGCGATGTTAATTCCACTGCCCAGATCTGAAAATATCTCTATTGCCTGAATGCGTTTTCTGGCAACATCGGTCATCATATGATATGGCGGAGTTATAAAATAGCAAAATGCTTTTTTGTTAGATCGGCCTACGCGTCCGCGCATTTGATGCAGATCTGATAATCCGAAATTATTGGCATTATTAATAAAGATAGTGTTGGCATTAGGAACATCCAAACCACTTTCTACAATGGTTGTTGATACCAACACATCGAATTCGTTATTCATAAAGGCCAACATTAATTGTTCTAATTTTTTACCAACCATTTGTCCATGCCCGATACCGATTTTTGCATCCGGTAATAATCGTTGTAACATACCGGCAACTTCTTTGATATTTTCAATGCGGTTATGAATAAAAAATACCTGGCCGCCTCTTGAAATTTCATACTGAATGGCATCTCTGATTAGTTCTTCATTAAACCGTATTACACTGGTTTCTATAGGATGACGGTTAGGTGGTGGCGTATTGATAACAGAGAGATCACGGGCAGCCATTAATGAAAATTGCAAAGTTCTTGGTATAGGCGTAGCGGTGAGTGTTAAGGTATCGACATTGGCTTTAATGGTTTTGAGCTTGTCCTTTACTGCCACTCCAAATTTTTGCTCTTCATCGACAACCAATAATCCGAGATCTTTAAATTTTACTGTAGGATTTACCAATTGATGCGTGCCAATGATGACATCGATCTTACCATCGGCCAAGTCCTTTAGGATCTTAGACCGGTCTTTTGCAGATCTGAATCTGTTGAGGTAATCTATAACCACTGGAAAATCTTTAAGACGTTCTTTAAATGTTCTGAAATGCTGAAATGCCAAAATGGTTGTGGGTACCAAAACTGCAACCTGTTTACCATTATCAACGGCTTTAAATGCACCGCGAATAGCAACCTCGGTTTTCCCGAAACCTACATCTCCACAAACCAACCGGTCCATGGGCTGTTCACTTTCCATATCGGTTTTTATATCCTGGGTGGCGGTCAACTGGTCAGGAGTGTCCTCATACATAAAACTAGATTCAAGTTCCAACTGCATATAACTATCAGGTTTACAAACAAAACCTTTTTGCATTTTTCGTTTTGCATACAGTTGTATAAGGTCATACGCAATTTCTTTTACACGGGTTTTGGTTTTTTGCTTAAGCTTTTTCCAGGCCCCTGAACCTAATTTATATATTTTAGGAGGTTTGCCATCTTTACCATTGAATTTTGTGA
>CBDUPN010000200.1:0-2910 GCA_965369125.1 uncultured Aureibaculum sp.
GTATCTCTCCTATTCATATGTTGAAAATTTATAATACTAGATATTTTGTTTTTTTAACTGTTCTATAATATAATCGCAGGTCCGCCATGATAATGCAAGGATGGTCCAAGTCGGATTTTTATCTGCCTGAGAAACGAAAGGTCCTCCATCTACTATAAAGACATTATCGGCATCATGAAGTTGTTGGAATTTATTGGTTACCGATGATGCCGGATCATTACCCATTCTTGTCGTACCCACTTCATGGATAATTTGTCCCGGAGCTGCCAAACCATAATCTTGTTCCTTACCCGGAGTTTCCCCCAGTATGGTGGCATTCATTCCATCGAAGATTGCTTCAAAGGTTTGATGCATATGTTTTGCCTGCATTTTTTCATGATCAGACCAGGTATAGTTAAATCGCAATACAGGTATTCCCCATTCGTCTACAACATCAGGGTCTATTTCGCAATAATTATCTTCTCTGGCAATACATTCTCCCCTTCCTGAAATCCCAACAACAGAGCCATAGAATCGTTTTACATCATCGCGCAGTGTATTGCCAAATCCACCAATCTCTCCACCAATATACTTATTAAGATCATTCGGATTAAAACCAAAACCATAAGAAGGCATTCCCATTCCTCCCCAAACTTCTAAATGGTAGCCCCTCGGAAAATTAAGTTTACTATGATCTCCCCACCATGGTGAGTAAACATGCATACCGCCTACGCCATCTTCATTATATATTTTTCTCTCCATTAAGGCAGGAATAAAAGCTGCACGACTTGATCCGGTAGAATCGTGTAAATATTTGCCAACCATACCACTACTGTTTCCTAATCCGTCTTTATGCTGTTTGCTCTTAGAATTCAACAAGATCCTGGCCGAGCTACAGGCTGAAGCCGCTAAGACCACCACTTTAGCCGATAATTTATATTCCTTACGATCTTTTTTATTGATATAGATAACCCCTGTTGCCTTACCTGATTGATCTGTTAAGACCTCGCGCACCATCGCATCTGTAAAAAGGCTTATTTTGCCACCTGATTTCTGTGCAGGAAAAATTAAACAAGAACCCGCCGAAAAATCTGCATATACGCTACAGCCTCTGTAACATTGACTGCAATAAAAGCAAACGCCTCTTTCATTATTTATTCGTTTCGTGAGAATAGAAAGGCGTGATGGAATTACCGGTACATTCGCTTTTTTTGCCCCCTCGATATAATATAATTCATGCAGTCGGGGTTTTGGTGCGGGTAAAAAGAACCCATCGGGTTCATTTGGTAAATTTTCCTTACTGCCGAAAACACCAATTAATTTATCAACTTTATCATAATAAGGTTTAACATCATCATAAGAAATAGGCCAATCTTCCCCTAAACCATCAATACTTTTATGTTTAAAATCTTTAGGCCCAAACCGCAAGGATATGCGGCCCCAATGATTTGTTCGGCCTCCTAACATTCTTGACCGGAACCAATCGAATTTTGTGCCATTATTTCTTGTATAAGGCTCTCCTTCTATGTCCCAACCACCATAAGCTGCATCGAAATCTCCAAAAACCCTGGTAGTACCCGCTCCTCTTCTTGGCGATTCCCATGGCCATTTTAATTGTGTTTGATGCTCGACATTAGCCGGATCAAAAAATGGTCCTGCTTCCACAACTGCAATATTGAGACCTGCTTCGGAGAGGATTTTGGTAGCCATGCCACCCCCAGCTCCCGACCCAACTATGATCGCATCATAAGTTTCCGGAGTTTCTTTTATTTGCATAATTAAGTTCGTTTCCTCAAATATAATAAAAACTATGCGTGTTATTCTTTATTAATATATTGTGAGAATAAATGAGTTAACTACCTTTGTTAAAAATTGATCTGAATGAATTATATTTTATTTGATGGCTCGGTGCGTAATTCATTATTACCATTTACTTACACTAGACCTGTAGCTGATATTAGGATCGGTATTTTGACCATTCGAGAGAAATGGGAAAAATATTTGGGTAACACAACCACTACCCTTACCGAAGAATATCTCGAGGAAAAATACCCTATGGTAGAACTGGAAGAAAATATCATGTTAAACGCTTCCTTTTTACCTAGTAATAATTTAGTCAAACTCATAAAGAAACTTAAAGAAAAAGAAGCCGTTTTTTATGGTGATGAGGTGGTCGCATTCCATACCAAAAATACGCAGGAAAAAATTAATTTTGATGATTATTCGAGTTTGCCATTTGATGAGGAAATTATTCAGATTAAAAATACCTGGGACATCTTTGCATTTAATGACCAAGCAATCAAGCATGATTTTGCCTTACTAACGGAAGGTAGAAAATCTGCACCCATCCCAACTACAGTTAATTGTGTCAATAAAAAAGAAATTTTCTTTGAAGAAGGAGTTGAGATCAGCTTTGCTACTTTAAATGCTTCAACCGGACCTATTTATATAGGAAAAAATGCGCTAGTTATGGAAGGCTCTTTAGTTAGAGGGCCCTTTGCCTTATGTCGAGATGCTGTTCTAAAAATGGGCGCTAAGATCTACGGTGCTACAACCATAGGACCATGGAGTAAGGTTGGCGGGGAAGTAAATAATTCCGTAATATTTGGCTATTCAAGTAAGGCTCATGATGGTTTTTTAGGAAATTCCGTACTCGGCGAATGGTGTAACCTAGGAGCGGATACCAATAATTCTAATTTAAAAAATAATTATGCCGAAGTAAAATTATGGGATTATGACACGGGCCGATTTGCAAAAACCGGTCTTCAGTTTTGCGGTTTGATGATGGGAGATCATTCTAAATCGGGCATTAATACCATGTTTAATACCGGAACGGTAGTAGGGGTTAGTGCGAATATTTACGGTGGTAATTTCCCAAGAAATTTTATTCCTTCATTCTCATGGGGCGGTTCTGCCGGATTCACTACGTTT
>CBDUPN010000201.1:0-2899 GCA_965369125.1 uncultured Aureibaculum sp.
GAAAACGCCTTAGAAAAAGTACGAAGCCGAACCATGGCTATGCAAAAAAGTAGCGAATTACCTGAAGCCGCCAACAACCTGTTTCTTCAAGTACAAGAATTAGGTATTCCGGCATGGAGCGCTGGATATTGTATTTGGGAAGACGACCAAAAAAGTGCAACTGCTTTTATGAGTAGTGAAGGTGTTATTCAAAAACCATTTGTGTTGCCTAATATTGGTGTAGGTTACAATTTTTCTAAACCCTTAAAAAAAGGAGAAATTTTTCATGTTGGAGAATTAGGTGGAAACCTCATAAAAAAACATTATGAGTTTATGCGCACACTTCCTGTTTTTGGGGAAGTGATAGATGGTATCCTAGAAGCAGGTCATTCACTACCAACCTTTCAAATATTCCATATCTGCTATTTTAAATATGGCTATGTAATGTTTATTACTTATGAATCCGTACCAAAAGCACACGATATTTTCAAACGTTTTGCTAAAGTTTTCGAACAAACCTATACACGCTTCCTAGACCTTCAAAAAGCGGAAGCACAAACGAGAGAAGCGAAAATAGAAATGGCATTAGAGAAGGTAAGAAGCCGAACCATGGCTATGCAAAAAGGTGAAGAAGTGAAGGATGTTGTAGTCCTCTTATATAAAGAGTTAATAGCACTAGGTGTAACCAACTTTGCATCTTGTGGTTATGTAGAAATAAATGAGGAAACCCAATTACAATCCACTTGGGTCACAAGTCCGGGTGGAGACTCTTTAGGGTTGTTTTATCTTCCTTTAACTGGAGATGTCTATTTTGACAAACGATACGAGGCATGGAAAAAACAACAGACGGTATTCCACCAAACAGTTGCAGGAAAAGAGCGACGAAAACATCTTGAATATGCCATTACCACCTTTAATTCTAAAGAGGCTGAAGAAATGGTGCGTAATCAGTTTCCTGACCCAACTGTATTTTATTGTTTTAATTTTTCACATGGATATCTGCACTTAGTTGCAGGTTCCTACCTAAAAGAAGAAGAGGAGGCTTTGCTCGCTAGGTTTACAAGGGTGTTTGAACAGACTTATGCACGCTTCCTCGATCTAGAAAAGGCAGAGGCGCAAGCCAGAGAAGCGCTAATAGAAAACGCTTTGGAAAAAGTGCGTTCCCGTTCTTTAGCGATGCATAAACCAGATGAATTGCAGGAAGTAATTGCTTTAGTTGCCGAAAAACTAAAGGAACTAGGTGTCATATACGATGCAGGAGGTGTAATTCTTTGCACCTACTTCCCAGACAACAAAGATGTTGTACACTGGATTGCCGTTGACGACTTTTCAACCTCTGGTAGATATTTTGTGCCCTATTTTGATAATCCTATTTTTAATGATGCTTGGGATTCCAAAATTAAAGGCGATGCCTATTTCTCAAAGGAATTTCCCGTAGAAGCTAAAAATGACTTTTTTAAACAGGCTTTTGAGAAGAGTGATTATAGGAACTTTCCGGCCGACTATAAACAGCATGTACTTAAGGCTGATAAACATAATCTCTCAGCCGCTTGGTCAAAAAATTCGGCAATTATTATCCCTTCTCTCACTGGAGCTGTCCCTTCTGAAAGTGATGCCGAAATAATGAAACGTTTCGCCAAAGTTTTTGAACAGGCCTATATACGTTTTATGGACCTTCAAAAAGCAGAAGCACAGGCAAGGGAGGCACAGATAGAAGCTGCCTTAGAAAAAGTAAGAAGCCGTACGATGGCTATGCATAAAAGTAAAGAAATGCTGGAAGTGATCGGTGTTGTCTCCGAGCAGTTGCAGCAGTTAAATTTAAATTTTGATACTGTTAGTTTCGCAAAGAATAACCAAGAAGGTGACTTCACATTTTGGATGACTTCCAGAGGACAACCCAAGCCTATTCTATTGCAGGTGCCCACAATGGACAGCCCCGTACTTAATCGCGTTTATTTGGCTAAAAAAACAAAAATTGCGTTTTTGACGGATGTTTTTTCGTCTAAAGAAAACAGGGAGTGGCATGAGCATCTTATTAAATATTCAGATCTAAAACATTTCCCTGATAAAATAAAGGATTTTATATTGAATGCCCCAGGCTTTGCCCGATCAAGCTTTTTGCTGAAGAATATTGATCTGTATGTTGGCAATTACCGTGCAATACCATTTACTGATGAGGAAAATTCAATTTTCAAAAGGTTCGCTCATGTTTTTGAACAATCATACACCCGCTTTCTGGATCTCCAAAAAGCAGAAAACCAAGCTAGAGAAGCTCAGATTGAAGGGGCTCTGGAAAGAATACGTTCCAAGACAATGGCCATGCATAATAGTGAAGATCTAGAGGATATAGTCGTTTCCTTATTTGATGAAGTAATGAATTTAGGTCTTGACAAATCCATACGTTGCGGAATTGGCATCCTTGAAGGTCATGAGGGGATGGAAACATGGTCTGTAAATTCAAATTCCGATGGAACAGTAGATTTGAAAGTGGGGATGTTAAATATGACCATACATCCGATGTTGATAGGTCTCAAAAAAGCATGGAAAAATAGAAGGAAGGGATATTCATATGAATATACAGCAAAAGATGTCAGGAAGTACTACGAGGCACTCAATAATGAACCTGAATACCCATTTAATGCAGATCTTAAGACTTTGTCTAAACAAGAGTTTCATCGAAGTTTCTTTTTTTCTTCGGGAATCGTTTTTGCGTTTTCTGAGAATCCTATTTCAGAAGAATCCTCTAAAATATTGGCAAGGTTCGCGGCAGTTTTTGGCCAAACTTACCAAAGGTTCCTCGACCTCCAAAAAGCAGAAGTCCAGGCAAGGGAAGCCACCAAACAAGCATCGCTAGACCGGGTACGAGGGCAAATTGCCAGTATGAGGTCAACAGACGATTTGAATCGAATTACTCCATTGG
>CBDUPN010000202.1:0-2895 GCA_965369125.1 uncultured Aureibaculum sp.
ATTTGGAACGTGTCATACAAATTTCGGACTTTACGGCGCTAAAACTTATCGAAATTAGTAAGACCACCGATAGTTTAGAACAAGGGTTTTATTGGAAAAATCTCTTATTAAGTGTTGGGGGATACAGGCATTATTTAAAAACGAACAAATCATTATTCGAAAAAGAATTGATCATAAAGATGATCTTTCAGGACAGTTTATTTCCGCGGTCGGTGTATTATTGTATTAATAAGCTTAATGAGCATATACATGAACTGATTAAAAGTAACGAGCTCGAACAGAATAACCTTGATTTTTTACTTGGTAAGCTCGAAAGTACTATAAAATATACTACCATTGAGAGCATTAATGAACAAGGACTTGAAAATTTTATAAAAGAAATTAAAGAAGACATTAAAAACATTTCCTTAACTGTCAATACTGTTTATTTTTCACAAATTAATTAAATATCGCGAATGCCTACTTTTTATATAAAACATCTTACTAAATATAGCTATAGCAGCCCGGTAATAGATGGTGCCAGCCAGATTATGCTATATCCGCGGTCAAATGAATTTCAGGAGATCGTCTCACAGCAAATTACAGTGAGTGGCAATCCCAATATTGATACATATACCGATATGTATAACAATATTGTAGGTACATTTATGATCACCAAACCCCATAATTATTTGTCAATCGTTTCAGAAATAGAGGTAAAGAAAAATCCCAAATCATTCCCAGAGGATACTGCTCCGGTAAATGAACAATGGGAAGCTTTAAAAGCGTTGAAAAACGATACGGCCTTTATGGATTTCTTACAATATAAAACTTTTGACGGCACCAATGAAATTAAAGCAATGATTGAGGAATATGACCTTAATAGTCTATCTCCGTATAAGTTAGTTCTAGAGCTTTGTGAGTTTATTTATAAGAACTTTAAGTATATACAAGGGCTTACCCACGTAAATTCCAAGTTAGATGATGTATGGTCATTAAAAGCCGGTGTATGCCAGGATTTCACCCATATTTTACTTCAGATGGTACGGATGCTGGGAATTCCTGCACGTTATGTGAGCGGCTATATTTGTCCCAGTGATGATAAGATAAGAGGAGAAGGAGCTACCCATGCCTGGATAGAAGCTTATATACCCTTTTATGGCTGGTTAGGTTTAGACCCCACTAATAATCTTATTGCCAATACCTACCATGTAAAACTGGCTGTTGGACGTAGTTACCGCGATTGCACACCTGTAAAAGGGGTCTTTAAGGGTAATGTGGAGGAAGACCTGTTCGTAAAAGTAAAAGTTAGTACCCTTAAAAGTAATATAGATAGTTTGGAATTCCCAGCAAGTTCAAAGCCCCTTATAGACAGCAATAGTTACCGCCAACATCTGGAAATGGTGCAACAACAGCAGCAGCAGTAAAAGAATGATGTCAGAGAAGTTTTAGCGGATAGAAGTTAGGTAACCTGTATTAGAATTATACAAGTTTTCTCATTTAAAAAATATTAAAAATCACCAAGGCGTATAAATAAAAACGCACAAAACGCAACAGTGCAAATATCAGGTAATTTTTAAATTCATAATGTATCAGGCCGGCAGCGATGCTTGTCATCGAAAAGGGTATGGGCAACAAAGCTCCTACCACGATAAGAAATCCACCCCATTTGCGGATCATGGTTACATATTTTTGCATTTTCACCTCTAAATAATCATAAACTGCCGGCATATTGGAAATGGCCTTGCCTATAAAATAAGAAATGATCCCGCCAAGGTATGACAATATCGCAAGCAGCGATAAATAGAAAATTGGGCTGGTGGTTTTACCCGCCCAGGCGATAAATATTTCTGGTGGCACCAAACCCAATAACGATTCTGTAGCCAAAAATACCGATAATATAACGAGTGGGCTGTAAGTAGTCGTAATCGAGGTAAATAGGTCGTTAAAATCAATTACATGCGCGTGGACGAGCCATAAGGCTATTATAAAAACCACAATGGGTATCACAGCCTTACCCAAACTAGATTTAATAAATGTATAAAAGCCAGTATATGAATAATACTGGTGCAGCAATCTAATTCTTGATTTTTTGACCCTTGGTTTGGGGCTTGACATCATAGCTGTTTTACATTTTTCTTACCAAGCGCGAATATAATGTATATTATTTTAGCTTCCGTGTATGTATGGTACTCTTAACAAATGTTTAAGAGAAATACCATTAACAGGCTTGTAAAACGGTTAATTTAGAAATTAATTGTTGGAAATATTGGCATACTTATTAACAAGAAATAATTCTATAGAAAAACCCAATAATCCGCCAATAAGGTAGCTTATTAAATCGCTCCATAAAAAACCGTAACCTAGAAGCAATCCACCAAAACGGGTATTTCTAATGGCGTTGATCCAATCGGCCTGGTACAACTGACTTAGCTCGATCAAAAAACAAATAATGATGGCAAAGAGGGTTAATTTAATGGAAGGCATGGAAGGGAATAACAATCCCAAAAGAAAAAAGACCATTAAGGCATATAAAACATCTCCCAGATAAGGGTAAATGAGTTTAGGGATGAAATCGGCCCTGGATAACAATCCGATAACAATGGTGGTAATAACCAAAAATATATAAATCAAGCGGCGGCGTTTCATGATGAATTAATAGTTTACATTCTTGGGTTCTGTTATTATAAAAGTACTATTAATAACCATTAACCGCAAGCACCCTTTAACCCCCAGAATATAGGTAATTTTTGAACCATCATTAACCAAATTAATTTTTATCTTTGGATAGTTTATATTATTCTACAAAAAATAATTTTTTAAAAATAATTACATCACATGAAACAACTTTCCTTTTTCGCATTTATTTTTCTTTTTTTAAGCAGTTTTAATCTTGAAGCACAAAAATCAAAAAAA
>CBDUPN010000203.1:0-2882 GCA_965369125.1 uncultured Aureibaculum sp.
ATTAAGGCGATTATTGATAACAGTAATATCCTTTTCATTATTATAGTTTCGTTTACACTTTAAATTTAAAAATATCTTAGAATAAAAATATTTCTAGATTGGTATAGATTCGATTCCTTATTGAGACGTAACGGTTTTGTGTATGGTTTTGTTTCGGAAAAGTACATGAGTATCATTCCTTAGTAAACCAAAGATAACAAACACGCAAGAAAATTCCTATCGAAAATTCAGCCTTAATGAATTATACTCCTTGAAGTACGCTAGTTTTTTTTACACCTTTTGTTAACTAGAAGTTAGACATTGAAAGAAACACTTGATAACTAATTCAATCTCGCTTTATTGAGGTGCTTGTTGTTATTTTTAATTAAAATCCACTTTAACTACAACCTCTTTAAAATTCAGAATAGATGAAGTAAAATAATAGCCTATAAATCCTGAACCATCTGGCAACCATGCATAATCTGCAGCACAGGTTCCCCAAAGTACAAAATGAGGATGTCCTTTTTTGTTAAAATAGGTTAGACGTTTTTTATCAGATCCATCAGCATTCATTATCCACCAATCAGTATAGGATACCTGCTTGACTTCCTCGGGTTTTTTATTTCCGTTTGTAGACATCCAAATAATTTTTTTCCCGTCAGGTGAATATTGTGCATGTTCGTTATAGCCAGTATCTGTCAACCTATTTAATTGTTGGGTTTCCAGATCTAAAGTATAAATGTCGCAAGTGTGAATGGATCTATCTTCGGTAATATTACTGGTGAAAATCACTTTTTCCCCATCAGGAGAAAAGCCATGGTTTTCATAAATAACCTCTTCACCAGGTTGAAAGGATTGGATATTTTTTAACGACATAACACCATCTGCTGCAATATCTACATCTGCCACTTTTAATTTCCATATGCCAGCAAGTTGTGACTCCTTAAAGACATTTGGCGTTTTATACATCTGTGACCATGATACTTTTTTGCCATCTTTGGAAAAATGAGGATGCAAGACTCCAAAGGCTCTACCATTTGGCACCTCATTTACCACATATGCTCGTTTTGCTCCACCAAAATGCATAATCCAAAGATCATTGAATATGCCAGCTCCCGGATTTGCCGAAAGTACTGAAGCAATTCCTTCCGGATGCTCCTGCTTTTCTACCTGTACAATCAAGTAGTTACCAGAGGGATGCCATGCAGGTTGGCCAACATTTCTGGTTGGCAAATCAGGATAATCACAGGACAAACAATTTTTATTGGAACCATCTATATTCATGGTCCAGATGTCAAAATACCCATCTGATCCTCTTTTATCGTAGGCAATAGTTAGACCATCTGGTGAAACTGCCACGCGTCCACCTTGAGGATCAAGGGTTTTAATTGATTTTACCAAGGAATTTGAGTCATTAGTTGTTTGTTCCGTTTGAATATCGTTTGGGTCATCATGGTTCTCTGTGACAGTAATCTCTGGTTTAATATTGAATTCATTACTTATGGCTTCTTTCAAAGCTTTGGCCATCTCTTTATTAATAACTATGTTTTCGGCTTTGCTGGATTCAATAAAATCACTCATTGCTTTTTTTGCCATTTCTGGAGTAATTTTTTTATCAGGACCAAAAAAGTCGGCAATACCCAAGGCAACTTTTTTCCATTCCTCGGTTGTGGAAATTTTTCCTAATTCATGAAATCTTGTACTTTCTTCTGAATCCCGTTTCCAAGGCCAGAATATCCATCCATTTATTGGATATTTAGAATCTTCATAAAGTTTAAGTTCTTCTTTAACCCATTTTAATTTATGGGCTCCAAACTCTCCATTCCATAGTGGAACATTATGGCGTATAGCTATTTTTGAAATTTTTTCGATATTCTTTTTATCTGTTTCATCGGTAATAAAGTTATACGAATGAAAGCTGTATGCTTGGTTTGAGTCCAAGGGTTCCTTGAACATACTAAAATCAGAAGCAAAATGAGTGCCTTCCAATATGATCATGTGTGATTTATCAACTTCACGAATTGCTGTAATTATCTTTTTATAAAAATTTACCAAATCTTTCCCAGACATTGGATCTGGTTCGTTGATTAAATCATAACCGGCAATAATTTGCCTATCCTTATATCTGTTGGCAATGGCTCTCCAGATGTCAATTGTTTTTTGTTGATGATCTTGGGAAAGCCAAACATTAATGAATTCAGGATCAGAGACAAAAGAACCCTGTCCTCCAGGAAGTGAATGAAAATCCAATACCACATATACTTTATATTTTTCACACCAATCCATTAAATTATCCAGGTATTTCCAACCTATTGCAGTATAGGCCTCAATTGGATTTTCATCTTCTAAAACAGTATGGTTAAAAGGAACCCTTACCACATTAAAGCCAAAATCTGCAATCATCTCTATGTCCTTTTCAGTAATGAAGTTCTCGTAAATAGCTGTGCGGAATTTTTCCGTTTCTTCTTTTCCAGCCATTTTTTCCAATCGATTTGTAATCTTAGTTTCCGAGGTTAATCCAGCTCCAAACAGCGGGCCATTCCACATGAGCCATCCTTCTAATAATACACCATATAGTTTAATGGGATTGCCTTTGCCATCTACAATACCAGTGCCATCGGCATGAATCATTGGGTTGTTTGTCGATGCGAATTCATCAAGATAGATTGTATTGGTATCTGTAATAGGTACAGATGAAACACAATCAGATATCACTAAAAAGCTTAGTGCAGCAAAAAAAATGACCTTTTTCTTTAATTGTAAAATTTCTTTTTTCATTCTGAAAAATTAATTTTTATACCATTCGTCTTTAAGATCAATCATTACAGTTACTCCAGTCTGGGTTACCAAATTTGTTTGCAGATAAGCGACCATTCTCTTGCCATCTGGACTAAAGCTAACAT
>CBDUPN010000204.1:0-2851 GCA_965369125.1 uncultured Aureibaculum sp.
CCAGAATGGATCAACAATAAAAGCACGTTTAAAAGCGTTCCACTGTATGAAGTTTTACACGAGCTTGAAAGGCAGTATGATATATCTGTTAAGACCGAAAAAATAGCAACAGAACGATTATTTACCGGTGGATTTATTCATAGCGATTTAGAGCAAGCTTTACAATCAATTACTGTACCCTTAGACCTGAGCTATAAAAAAGACCAACAAAATAAGATCATCCTACTTAAAATGGAACAATAAACGCTTTTACTTATCATTGGCATTTATTCTATTTGCGTTGGTTTTTCATTCCCAAACAAAAAATCAAGAAATATCCTTATCAAAGATCTTAATTGATATTCAAGAAAATTCTGGATATCAATTTTCTTATGCCGACGATGTCATTAAAGACATCTCAATAGCTGCTCCTCCTACTGATATTACTTTAAAAGAAACGATCAATTATCTTCGAAAAGAAACCGGACTCATATTCGAATTTCTTAAAAATAAAATGATTACGATTAGCGCTGGCAAGACTAATCGGTTTATTTGTGGTTATTTAATAGATAATGAATCGAGATTTCCAATTCAGGCTGTTACCATCGTAGGAAATATAGATCGAACCACCAGTGATGAGTTTGGATATTTTAAATTAAAGATCGATCAAGAAAACGAAAAGATCTATATACGTCATTTAGGTTTTCAAGCTTTAAGTATATCTCCCAATCTTTTTACTGATCATAAATGTCAGAATTTATATTTGCTCCCTCAAATTGAAACCCTATCTGAAGTGATACTTCAAAACTATATCACCAAGGGGATTGATAAAATGTTCGATGGTTCCTTCAATATAAATTTTTCTGATTTCGGCATCTTACCCGGGCTAATAGAAACAGATGTCTTACAAACAATCCAGGCTTTACCGGGTATACAGAGCATTGACGAAACGGTGTCTGACATAAACATTAGAGGTGGTACCCACGATCAGAACTTAATTTTGTGGGATGGAATAAAAATGTACCAATCGGGTCATTTTTTCGGATTAATATCAATTTTTAACCCCTCGATCACAACTGACGTTTCCCTTATTAAAAACGGTACAGGTGTCGATCTTTCAGATGGCGTATCAGGAACCATATCGATGAAAACAGCCGGCGAAGTGAATGATGAATTTACAGGTAGTATAGCATCCAACTTTATTAATATAGACGCCTTTGTAGATGTTCCAACCGGGCCTAGATCTTCCTTCCAGTTATCGGCGCGAAAGGCAATTAGTGATATTGCCGAAACACCAACTTATGATGAATACTTTAAAAGAATTCTTCAGGATACCGAAATTAATCCATCAATTGATACTGATATTAAATTTGATTTTTATGATACCAGTTTTAGATGGTTGTATGATATTACAGAGAAAGACCAAATAAGATTGAATTTCTTATATGTTGACAACACATTGGTGTTTAATGAAACAGGAACCTTTGATGATATAGAAGAATCGAAAGAAAGTAATTTAAAGCAGATCACCATTGCCGAGGGATTGATGTATAAAAGGAAATGGAATCACAAATTTGTAACAACATTTCAGGCCTATGAAACAGATTATGAATTAAAATCCGAAAATGTGGACCTAAATGCCAATCAACGTGTTAAGCATCAAAATAAAGTTTCTGAATCTTCTTTTAAATTAAATACCTTTTATAAATATAATGATCAGTTAACTTTCCTGAATGGCTATCAATTTACCGAAACGGGTGTTACAAACTTAATAGAAGTTGACAATCCAATAATCAGGCAGGGTACTATTGAAGTACTGAGGGAACATTCGGTTTTTTCGCAAGTAAATTATATTTCCAATTCAAAACACACGCATATTAAGGCAGGTGCGAGATATGGTTTTATTGAGCAATTCAATACCCATATAATAGAACCAAGAATAAGTCTAAGCCATAAAATATTTGATTTTTTAAGTCTAGAAATATTGGGGGAAATGAAACATCAAAATACCTCGCAAATTATTAGACCCGAGGTCGAATTTCTGGGTGTTGAAAAGCGAAGATGGCGTTTGTCGAATAATTCTGATATCCCATTGCTTAAAAGTAAACAAGCTTCGATTGGACTGAATTATAAAAAGGGCGGATGGCTCATTAGTACAGATGTTTATTATAAGGAAGTTAATGGTATCACATCGCAGAGTCAGGGTTTTCTAAATCAATATAAAGGTATTGATACCGAGGGAAGCTATAACATAAAAGGAGTAGATTTTCTGGTGAATAAAAATTTTAATAAAGTAAGTACTTGGTTGAGTTATACTTATGGCGAAAATGAATATAATTTTAATGACTTGGAAGATGCTGTTTTTCCTAATAATTTAGATATCACCCATGCTTTAACCCTTGGTACCTCTTATACTACAAACAACTTTAAAATTTCTGCAGGTTTTAACTATCATTCAGGTAAACCAACTACCAGGCCATTGACTGGTAATGAGGTCATCAATAATAAAATCAACTATGAAAGGGCTAACAGCAGCAATATAAAAGATTACTTAAGGATAGATGCTTCAGCCACTTATAAATTTAATTTATCAAAAAACACTAAGGCTCACACCGGAATATCAATATGGAATGCTGTTAATCAAGAAAATATTATTAATAATTATTATAAGATGAGCTCAAATAATACCATTCAAGAAGTCAATAAAAGTGCCTTGGCCTTTACGCCTAACCTAAGCTTCAGGGTGCTGTTTTAAAATTATTATTTCACAATATCCCATTTACGGAATAATGATACCATTCTCTAATATCAGATCGTATGTATAACCTGCCCCAAAATCTTTATTTAAAGTAACCAAGGCTTTCATTGTAAC
>CBDUPN010000205.1:0-2833 GCA_965369125.1 uncultured Aureibaculum sp.
TATTTTCCTGTTGTGCGAAAGTATACAATAACCCTTCTTCAATATCCTTAGCGAGGCTATCATTTGATCTTATTCTGCTCAAAACAATTGTAATGGCCTCTTTCTGTAATTTATTCAAGGTTACGTTGTCTTCCGAAGTATTTAAATAAAAAATATAATCATTGATCTTATCATTAATGAAAGTAGAGTTTAATAAGACGGGGTTATTCAAATCTAAAAAATCAAAAAAATGGACTTTCATTTCTTCAAGATAGACCGTAGGCTCGGAAATTGGTTTAGCCGAATTATATCTCGCACTCGCCTTTATAAAATGTTGGGCCAGCTTACCATCTGAAATGCGTTCGAAATGTTGTTGTGTTTTTAATAATTGAGCATGGTTATGATAATACAACTCAGAAATATGATCTCGTTCTTCGATATCATCTGTATTAAAATATGCCACTTGTAAAGAATCTAATTGATGCTGGGGTTTTGAAATAGCCTCCAAGTAATCTTGATATAAGATGTTTTCTTCAGATTCGTTAAATTTTATCTTTTTATTGGGAAATCTGGGATTAAAAGTAAAGTTAATATTCTCCTCGTTATATATAATATCGACAAATAATCTATTTTCCAGATCGTATAATAATCTATAAATTCCCCTTTCAGATCTGGCGGGCATTGATAAAGTAAATTCGCCTTTATTAACACCTGTATTCGCTTTATAATTTTGTTTGGCTCCCTGCAATTGATACAGTGCTACCCAGGAATAATCTAATGAAGGATCCATGTGGCCTTTAATAGTATACTGTGCCTGAATACCGGTTGAGAATATAAAGAGTAAGATGAATATTTTTTTAAACATTTATCTGTTGTTTATTTGTATTTTACAAAAATCAATCCAAAACAAAATTACACTAAAAATCATTATATGAAATTTCAAAATAAAGTAGTTTGGATTACGGGGGCTTCTTCGGGAATTGGTGAAGCTGTTGTTAAAGAATTATCGAAACAAGGAGCTTCTATAATTATGTCTTCCAGAAATATTCAAAAGTTAAAAGAAGTAAAATCACAATGTAGTTATCCTGATAAAGTTAAAGTCTTGAAAGTTGATCTTGATGATTATTTAGTTTTAGATAAAGTCGTTCAAAGAGCACTCACCCTTTTTGGCAAAATCGATATTTTGATCAACAATGGCGGTATAAGTCAACGATCCTTGGCGGTCGACACGGGAATTGCCATTGACACTAAAATATTTAGCACAAATTATTTTGGTACAGTAGCCTTGAGCAAGGCTTTGTTACCTTATTTCGTTGCGAATAACAAAGGACATTTCGTAGTGGTTACCAGTGTCGTTGGTAAAATTGGCACCCCACTGCGGTCTTCTTATGCAGCATCAAAACATGCTTTGCATGGTTTTTTTGATAGTTTACGGGCAGAGGTTCACAAAGATAACATAACGATTACTTTAATATGCCCAGGTTTTGTAAATACCAACATATCTATGAATGCTTTAACCGAAGACGGTTCACCCCAGAATACATTAGACAAAGCAACCGAAAAGGGTCTATCTGCCGAATATTTTGCTCAAAAAATGCTAAAAGCCATATCTAGTAAAAAACGGGAAGTCGTCATTGGAGGAAAATTAGAAGTTCTAGCGGTTTATACAAAACGTTTCTTTCCTGGGATTTTGTCTAGAATGATTAGAAAGTTGGATGTAACCTAATTCAATTTGCCTTTTTCATAAAGATCAAATCTGTTGACAGATAAAATTAGGATTCCTTTTTCGTTATATTTGTGAATACCACCGTCAAAATATCTAACCTTATGAATATTTTTTCATCAAAAAAATTAGAACAATTCTTACCTCAGTTCAAATCCATTTTAGAAGAATATGTTTATCCCTTAGAGAGGGAATATCTCAATCTGCCTTTTAGCAAAGTTGAAGCTAAACTAAACATAATTCGAAAACTGGTAAAAGCGAAGGGATTTTGGAATCCGCATCTAAGCGAAAATCATGGTGGAATGGGTTTTAATTTAACAGAATTTGGACAAATAAGCGAATTATTGGGTACATCCCCTTATGGTCACTATTGTTTTAATTGCAATGCACCTGATATAGGTAATCAAGAATTATTATTGGGTAACGCATCAGACTATATTAAGGAGACCTATTTAAAACCTTTGTTGAAAGGTGAAATTAGAAGTTGTTTTTCGATGACAGAACCTGAATTTGCAGGTTCAAACCCGGTCAATATGGGGGCAACAGCTGTAAAAGAGGGTGATTTCTACGTCATAAATGGCCATAAGTGGTTTACTACTGCCGCGGATGGGGCATCCTTCGCTATTGTAATGGTTAACACAAATCCTGAAGCCGAAAGTGATTATAAAAAAGCCAGTATGATCATTGTTCCATGCGATACCAAAGGATTTCATCTAACTCGTAATATTTCGGTGATGGGCGAAAAAAATGACAGTTATTTCAGCCATGGTGAAATCGAATACAAAAATTGTAAAGTGCCTATAATGAATTTGGTAGGAAAGGAAGGTGAGGGATTTACATTAGCCCAACAAAGGTTGGGTCCCGGGCGAATTCATCACTGCATGCGTTGGATAGGAATTTGTGAAAGAGCCTTTGATCTCATGTGTAAATATGCCGTTAGTAGAGATATAGGCAACGGTGTAAAATTGGGTCATAAACAAACGATCCAAAATTGGATTGCCGAAAGCAGGGCAGAGATCAATGCATCTCGATATATGGTTTTACATACCGCCAAAAAAATTGACGAAGTAGGGGCGAAAGAAGCACGATTAGAAATTTCTACCATAAAATTCTTTGTTGCAAATGTATTGA
>CBDUPN010000206.1:0-2830 GCA_965369125.1 uncultured Aureibaculum sp.
GATGTATTTACAATTACGAACCAAAAAGATAACATCTCTTTGAGCATTGCCGAAGTAAGAGATACTTGGTATAAAACATCGTTTCTTTTAGATCAAAAACAAACTGCCCAAAACTTAGCTACGACAAGATTTAAAAATTATAAAGATCAGGAACTTCAATATAAATTCCCATCTCATTTTACAGGAAAACTTCCTTTAATTTCGAACAAAAAGGGTTCAACTAGACCTAAAGCGGCTATTATAAGAGAAAAAGGAAGTAATAGTGAACGCGAAATGGCGAATGCCATGTATTTAGCAGGATTCGACGTCAAGGATGTTCATATGACCGATCTGATCTCAGGACGCGAATCATTAGAAGATATTCGATTTATCGGTGCTGTGGGTGGTTTTTCAAATTCTGATGTTTTGGGTTCAGCTAAAGGTTGGGCAGGAGCTTTCCTCTACAACGAAAAGGCAAAAAATGCACTCGATAATTTCTTTAAAAGAAAAGATACTTTATCCGTTGGTATTTGCAATGGTTGCCAGTTATTCATGGAGTTGGAATTGATCAATCCAGAACACAAAGTTCATGGTAAAATGACCTATAATGACTCTCATAAACATGAAAGTGCATTTACTTCAGTTAAAATTGAAAAGAATAACTCCGTAATGCTTTCTACACTTGCCGGAAGTACTTTAGGGGTATGGATAAGTCATGGTGAAGGAAAGTTCGATCTGCCACTGTCTAAGGAAAACTATGATATTGTCGCTACCTATGGTTATGATGCGTATCCCTCTAATCCAAATGGATCAAGGTATAATACGGCGATGATGTGTGATAGATCGGGTAGGCATTTAGTGACCATGCCGCATATTGAACGTTCTACCTTTCAATGGAACTGGGCGCATTATCCTTCAGGAAGAAAAGATGAAATTTCACCCTGGCTTGAGGCTTTTGTGAATGCTCGAAAATGGATTGAAAGTCACGATTAATCTTACTTCAATTTTTTAATTTGCCAGAATAGCTTTATTTATTTTTTTAATCAATACAGGTCCTTCATAGATAAAGCCGGTATAAATTTGAATGAGATCTGCACCGGCCTTGATTTTTTCAATGGCATCTTGTGCAGAATGAATACCACCAACACCAATAATCGGAAAAGCCTTATTGGATCTTTCTGATAAAAAACGAATTACCTCGGTCGATCTATTGGTTAATGGTTTTCCGCTTAAGCCACCAGTTTCATTTCTATCAGTAGCTGTTAAACCTTCGCGTGATATGGTCGTATTCGTGGCTATAACTCCATCTATCTTCGTAATTTTTACAATATCGATGATATCTTCTAATTGAGAGTCGGTTAAGTCTGGTGCAATTTTTAACAAAATAGGTTTTCTTGCCTTATGCAAGTTATTTTTTTTCTGCAATTCATTTAGCAATTTGGTAAGTGGCTTTTTCTCTTGTAAATCCCTTAAATTTGGCGTGTTCGGTGAGCTTACATTCACCACAAAATAATCAACAAGATCAAATAAAGCCTCGAAGCAAATGATGTAATCTTGAACGGCATTTTCGTTGGGAGTAATTTTATTTTTACCAATATTTCCACCAATAATGATGTCTGTCCTTCTTTTTCTCAACCGCTTTACAACCGCTTCTACTCCATCGTTATTAAAACCCATTCTATTAATTAAGGCCTCGTCTTCTATTAACCTAAATATTCTTTTCTTAGGATTACCGTCCTGCGGTTTGGGCGTAACCGTTCCAATTTCAACAAATCCGAATCCGAAATTTGCAAATTCATCAAATAATTGCGCATTTTTATCAAAACCCGCTGCCAGGCCTACAGGATTTTTAAAGGTGAGTCCGAATAAATTACGAACTAACTTCGGATCTTCAACTTGATAAATGTTTTTTACAATAGTAGAAACCAGAGGTAATTTAAAAATAACCTTTATAAAGGAAAATGTGAAGTGATGTACCTTTTCGGCATCAAATAAAAAAAATATTTTACGGATGAAAGATTTATACATAATGTTATTATGCCCGTAATTCTGCATTTAATTTAACTTCAAAGGCCTTTAGCAATTTCTGCATTACATTGTCTATTTGCTTATCGTTGAGTGTTTTGGTCTCATCTTGAATTAAAAAACTTAAGGCATAAGATTTTTTATTTTCAGCTAACTTATCGCCTTCATATACATCAAAAAGATCCACAGATTTTAAAAGGTCTTTTTCGACCTGAAAAGCCAAGTCATATAATTTATCGAAGGTAACATCCTTGTCTAATAATAATGCCAGGTCTCTTTTAACCGCTGGAAATTTAGGTAATTCGCTTATCTTAATTTCTTTACGGCTTAATGTTGATAAGATATTATCCCAATTGAAATCAGCATATAATACTTCTTGCTTTATGCCAAATCCTTTGGCGATAGTTTGTTTAACAACACCAAATTCAACCAAAGTCTGTTTGCCTAAATGCAACATAACTCCTTCAGAAAAAATATCATTTTTCGATGGTTTAGAACCAGTTGAATTTATCCCTATTCGTTCTAAAATAGTGTTTATGATTCCCTTTAAATAGAAGAAGTCAGTTTTTCGATTCTCAAGTATCCAACTATCACTGTTCCTATTACCTGTAAGCAGTAAGGAAAAATGTTTTTGCTCATTAAAACCATTCTCGAATTTATGGTAAGTTTTCCCGAATTCGTAAAGTTTGAGATTATTAGTTTTTCGATTTAAATTATAGGCAATCGCTTCTAAACCACTAAATAATAACGACTGCCGTAAAACTGAAAGATCGGTACTTAATGGATTTAAAATTTTAACATCATGAGCTTCATTAATCTTTTCTGA
>CBDUPN010000207.1:0-2819 GCA_965369125.1 uncultured Aureibaculum sp.
ATGAATGTAAGCTATGGCTCCGTAAGTTTTCCTAACTAACGATCCGCATCAGAGTTATAATAAAGCCACTTTTTAAGTGGTTTTTTTCTTTATAAATTGTTACTACCTTTACGGCCTTAAAAACAAGTGATGTATGGAGCTTTACAAACAGCAAAAAATCAAAATTTATAATTCTCTTTCTAACAAAAAAGAAGAATTGAAACCATTAACAGAAGGTTATATTGGTATGTATGTTTGTGGCCCTACAGTTTATAGCAATGTTCATTTAGGAAATGTAAGAACCTTTATGTCTTTCGACTTGATCTATCGTTATTTTAAACATTTGGGTTATAAAGTACGATATGTGAGGAATATCACCGATGCCGGACATTTAGAGAATGATGCTGATGTAGGAGAAGATAGAATTGCCAAAAAGGCAAGGTTAGAGCAAATTGAACCTATGGAGGTGGTACAACAATATACCGTAGATTTTCATAATGTATTACAGCAATTTAATCTAATTCCTCCGAGTATTGAACCAACGGCAACAGGTCATATTGTTGAGCAAATTGAAATAATCAAAAAGATATTAGAAAAAGGGTTGGCTTATGTTGTTAATGGTTCGGTTTATTTTGATGTACTGAAATATAATAAAAAAGAACATTATGGTATTCTAAGTGGAAGGAATATTGAAGATGCAATACACAATACCAGAGAATTAGATGGACAATCTGAAAAGAAAAGTCCGCAAGACTTTGCCCTCTGGAAAAAAGCCCAACCAGAACATATTATGCGCTGGCCATCCCCTTGGAGTGATGGATTTCCCGGCTGGCATTTAGAATGTACTGTAATGAGTACTAAATATTTAGGTGAACAATTTGATATTCATGGAGGGGGTATGGATTTGAAATTTCCGCATCATGAATGCGAAATTGCACAAGCGCAGGCCAGTAATGGAAAAACACCGGTTAAATATTGGATGCACGGTAATATGTTAATCCTTAACGGAAAAAAGATGGCCAAATCAACCGGAAATTATATTTTACCCGGAGAAATTATTTCCGGAAAGAACGACATTTTAAGCAAACCTTTCCCGGCTACGGTTGCTCGTTTTTTTATGTTACAGGCGCATTACAGAAGTATTTTAGATTTTTCAAATGATGCCATAGAGGCTGCTGAAAAAGGTTATAACAGATTGATGACAGCCTATAACCAATTGGATAATATTGTTGCAGGTAATAAATCGACCATCGATATTAATACATGGAAACAGAAATGTTATGATGCCATGAATGATGATTTTAATAGTCCGATATTGATATCTCAATTGTTCGAGGCAGTTAAATTCATCAATTTATTGGTTGATAAAAAGGAATCATTAACCAAAAATGATCTGGAAGATTTTAAAATAGCCTTAAAAGCATTTATTTTTGATGTGCTGGGGTTAGAAGATGTTACCTCAAAAAACGATTCAGACAAACTTTCTAATGTTATAGAAATGCTTATTGAAATGAGAAAAGAAGCGAGGGATAATAAAGACTGGGCCTTATCTGATAAAATTAGAGATGAGCTAGCCGAATTCGGAATTCAACTTAAAGACGGTAAAGAAGGTACTACCTTTTCAATCAATTGAAAAAAATACTAAAAACATTGGCCATTCCATTTATCTGGTTAGTCCGGTTTTATCAAGCGGCCATTTCACCTTATTTACCTGCCAGTTGCAGGTTTACGCCAACATGTTCGCATTATACCATTGAGGCTTTACAAAAACATGGTTTAATTAAAGGGGGTTGGTTATCGATCAAAAGAATTTTTAGCTGTCATCCTTGGGGTAGAAGTGGTTATGACCCAGTTCCGGAAGCTAAAAAAAACAATAAAAAAAGATGATATTTTAGAATACATAAAAGGGTAACCGAACATGTATTTGCTCAATAAAACATATATTTACAAGCCTAAATGAATCTTATGAACTTTTTACTTGCCATCGACTGGAACTTTAATCCCGATCTGTTTAAAATTGGTTCTTTTCCCATTAAATACTACAGTTTGATGTATGTGTTGGCTTTCGTTCTTGGTTTACAAGTAATGAAGCACATATATAAAAAAGATAAGATTTCCCTTGAAAAATTAGATTCATTATTTATTTATACGGTCATTGCCATGTTGATCGGGGCACGTGTTGGCCATTATTTATTTTATGAAGAAGATTATACATTGGCAGAAGTTTTCTTACCATTTAAATTAAATCCCTTTCAATATACTGGTTTTAGAGGCCTGGCAAGTCATGGTGCGGCCATAGGAATTATTATTGCCATGATTTTTTATAGTAAAAAAGTTGTTAAGAAGCCACTACTCTGGGTATTAGATAGATTGGTGATACCTACAGCATTAGGGGCCATGTTTATACGTTTGGGGAACCTTTTTAATTCAGAAATTGTTGGTAAGGCAACCGGTACTGATTTTGGGTTTAAGTTTATTCGCAATGATATTAGCGAATACAAAGCCATGAGTATTACAGGTGCTAATAATGTAAATAAGGCATATGATCTAATTGCCAATAGTTCTAATTATAGGGAAGTTTTGATGGAAGTGCCAAACCGGTATCCTACCCAGATCTATGAAGCGGTAGGCTATTTACTAACATTTTTTATACTATGGTTCCTATACTGGAAAACAGATAAAAAGAAACAATTAGGGTATCTTTTCGGCGTCTTTATGGTGCTTTTATGGTCGATCAGGTTCGTCATTGAATTCTACAAGGAATGGCAGGGTGGTATCGAAACCCTACTTAATATCAATTTAAATACCGGCCAGTTATTAAGTATTCCATTGGTTTTAGT
>CBDUPN010000208.1:0-2810 GCA_965369125.1 uncultured Aureibaculum sp.
TCTTTGCTGGCGTTTCCGTTACCGGTAATGGCCATTTTTATCTTTTTAGGAGAATACTCGGTAATCGGAATCTGTCTCGACAAACCCGCCGCCATAGCTACGCCCTGGGCGCGGCCTAATTTTAACATACTCTGCACGTTTTTACCAAAGAAAGGCGCTTCGATGGCAATTTCGTCGGGATGATAGGTATCTATTAATTCAATGGTCCGTTCGAAAATTAATTTTAACTTCACGTAATGATCGTTATATTTTTTTAAATGCAGTTCATTTAATTGTATAAATTGCATTTGCTTTTTAACAACCTTAATAAGTCCGAATCCCATAATGGTAGTACCCGGATCGATACCTAATATAATTTTTTCTGTGTTCAATTTCTCTTAATTAAGATTAGTCATTTCGAAGAAGTTTACGACTGAGAAATCTCAAAATTCTTTTTTCTTAGATTTCTCACAGTGGTTCGAAATGACAAGTACAACTTATTGTATATGCTTAAATTTATTTACTTTGCACTAATGTACAATTCGTTGCCATACAAAACTAAACAATTCTTTTTTTTTCTTATTAAACTGGCTATTGTAACGGGCGCATTTTACTTTATTTATAACAAAACGGTACATAACGAACAGGTTAATTTTCAGGAGTTCTTTTTACAATTAGAAGTGACCATTTTTAGTAACTATACATGGGTTCTTATGTTAATTTCCTTTTCTGTTGCCAATTGGTTCTTTGAGATCTTCAAATGGCAAACATTGGCTTCTACCGTTAAAAAAATAACTTTTTTAGATGCTCTGCAGCAAAGTCTCGGTTCGCTGACGGCTTCATTATTTACCCCAAACAGAATAGGAGAATATGGCGCGAAAGCGATCTATTATGCCAAAGGAACCAGAAGAAAGATCATGCTCCTTAATCTTTTGAGCAATATGATGCAAATGACCACAACGGTAATTTTTGGAACCCTGGGTTTGATCTATTTCTTCATCAATTTCGATATTGATATTGAATTTTTCAGGTTTAAAAGATTAGCTTATATATTTATCGCTCTTATTTTAGTTATTGCTACGGGCGGGATCGGAAGTTATAAAAGAATAAGGGGCTTTTATATCGATAAAATTATTGATTTTATCAAGAATTTAGGGATGAAGATCCATTTTCAAAACGGGTTATTATCAATGATCAGATATTTGATCTTTTCGCATCAATTTTATTTTTTACTGCGATTATTTGATGTAGAAACAGACTATATTACGCTTATGGCCTGTATTAGCTCAATGTATTTACTGGCTTCTGTTATCCCAAGTTTAAACATGGTAGACTGGCTTATCAAAGGTTCGGTTGCTATTTGGATATTCGGTTTTATTGGTGTTAATGAACTCATTCTGGTAACCATAACACTACTGATGTGGATACTTAATTTTGGCATACCTGCCCTGTTTGGAAGTTATTTTGTGTTGAATTTTAATTATCCGGCTAAACAATGATCGCGGTTTCTATAATAATATTGGCGCTATATAGCATTTTGATCATGGCATTTATTGTGGGTTTTGACAGGGTAGAAATTTTTAAATTATCAAGTGATGATCCTAAAACCAGGTTTTCTATAATTATTCCTTTTCGCAATGAGGCTCAAAATTTAAACCCATTACTTGCAAGCCTATCGAAACTAAATTATCCGCCATCGCTTTTTGAGATAATATTGGTTGACGATGATTCCCAAGATGATTCCGTTAATTTGATAAGCACATTTATCGAAAATGCTCGAATCGATATTAAAATTATTAAAAATATTAGAAGATCGGAAGCGCCTAAAAAAGACGCCATAGAAACCGCCATAGGCCATGCTAAATTTGATTGGATCGTCACTACAGATGCTGACTGTTTGGTACCTGAGAACTGGTTGCAAACAATAGATGCTTTCATTCAGGAATACCAGCCAAAATGTATCGTTGCACCGGTAAACTATAATATTGAAGAATCGTTTCTTGACAAATTTCAATTGTTAGATTTTTTAAGTTTACAGGCATCAACCATCGGAGGCTTTGGGATCAATAAACCTTTTTTATGCAATGGTGCGAATCTATGTTATGAAAAACAGGCATTTTTTGATGTAAAGGGCTTTACAGGAAATACGCATATTGCCAGCGGTGATGATATCTTTTTGTTTGAAAAAATGTTGGATACATATCCCGGAAACATTCATTTTTTAAAATCTGTTGAAGCCATCGTAACCACAAAACCTCAATCGACCTTTCGACAATTATTTTCACAACGAATTCGCTGGGCGGCAAAATCAACGGCCTACAAAAACAACTTTGCAAAATTTGTAGGGATCACCGTTCTATTGATGAATACTTTATTGGTTATTACCTTATTATTGGCCATTTTCAATATGTTTCATTGGCCATTTTTTCTACTGCTGATATTCATAAAACTAACGTTGGACTTCGTACTGATCAAAAAAGTATCCAATTTCTACAAGCAACCAATTCCATTTTTCCATTATATAGCTAGCGGTTTATTATATCCTTTTTTTAGTATGTTTGTCGCGATCGTTTCCGTACAATCCAACTATTCCTGGAAAGGAAGAACTTTTAAAAAATAGCCCCATGTCTCTTTTAAATTATAATACTTCAAATCCCGCATTTAGTGCTTATGTCTGGAAAGGCAAAAACTCAAAGTCATCTAAAATGACCCTGAACGGCATTTTTATAAAATCGCTGTTTTGTCTGGTATTGGTGGCATTAACTACCTATTATGTTTGGGACCTCGTCTATAAAGGCGTTGATGCCAAATGGTATATCTATGGCGGATTA
>CBDUPN010000209.1:0-2804 GCA_965369125.1 uncultured Aureibaculum sp.
GAATGAGCTTTGATGAAGCCATGAAAAAGTATGGTAATGACAAGCCCGATATTCGATTTGGGATGGAGTTTGGAGAATTAAATGATGCCGCTCAACATAAAGATTTTAATGTTTTTAATCAGGCAGAATTGGTAGTAGGTATTGCGGTTCCCGGCGCCAACTCATATACAAGAAAAGATATCGACAAGTTAACCGACTGGATAAAACGTCCTCAAATAGGCGCTTTAGGAATGGTCTATGTTCGTTGTAATGATGACGGTACTTATAAATCATCAGTAGATAAATTCTATGATCAGGAAGACCTGTCTGAATGGGCTCGAATAACAGGTGCTAAACCAGGAGACCTTATTTGTGTGTTATCGGGTAAAACCGATAAGGTTAGAACACAATTAAGTGCCTTACGCATGGAAATGGCAACACGTTTGGGTTTACGAAACCCAAAAGAATTCGCACCACTTTGGGTTACAGATTTCCCCTTACTGGAATGGGATGAAGATACAAAGCGTTATCATGCTATGCACCACCCTTTTACCTCACCAAAACCTGAAGATATGCAATTATTAGATTCAGATCCCGGAAAGGTTAGGGCAAATGCTTATGACCTGGTGTTGAACGGAAATGAAATTGGTGGCGGTTCCATTAGAATTCATGATAAAAAAACGCAAGCCTTAATGTTCGATCATTTAGGATTTACTAAGGAACAAGCGAAAGCACAATTCGGATTTTTAATGAATGCCTTCGAATATGGTGCCCCTCCACATGGTGGTATTGCTTTTGGATTAGACAGGTTAGTGGCCATTCTAGGCGGACAGGAAACCATTCGCGATTTTATCGCTTTTCCAAAAAACAATTCGGGGCGAGATATTATGATCGATGCTCCCTCACCAATTGATGAAGCGCAATTAGAAGAATTGAATTTAAAATTAAATTTAAAAACCAAACCCTAAGCAAAGAATTGGTTAGCTAAAGAATGCCTATAAAATCAAAAGATATTTTACGTAAAATTTTGATTTGGAGATATAAATATATCCCTGAAAGAAGGTTTATTTATATTTTAAGCATCTTAGTAGGGTTTTTGGCAGGTATAGGTACTTTGATCCTCAAAAATTTCACACATTTTATTCAGGAGCTTTTAGAAGGGGAATACATTTTTAAATTCCACAATAGCCTTTACTTTATATTTCCATTTATAGGATTATTGCTGGTATATTTTATCAAAAAGTATTTTATCAAACGGGAAATACACCACGGCATCCCATCAACTTTATTTTCTATTTCTAAACGCAATGGTATTATCGAGCGCTATAAGATTTATGCCTCACTTATTACTGCTCCGATAACGGCAGGCTTTGGTGGTTCTGTTGGGTTACAAGGGCCGGCGGTAAGCACGGGAGCAGCTATAGGTTCTAACGTGGCACAGCTTTTCCACATGAATACCAAAACCAGAATGTTATTGATCGGTTGCGCAACAGCAGGCGCCATGTCTTCAATGTTCAAAGCACCTATTGCAGCCATTATTTTTGCTGTGGAAATTTTTAGCCTTGATATCGCTTTTGCCTCGTTGATTCCGCTATTGCTGGCCTCAGTTTCTGCAGTTGTTACCTCCTACTTCTTTTTAGGTACGGATGTATTATTTTCTTATGATATTCAAGATAAGTTCGTCATTAAAGACATTTTATTTTATGCCGCCCTCGGTATTGGTACCGGATTCGCGTCGGTCTATTTTTCAAAGATCTTTTTTGCGATAAACCGGTTTTTTAAACAATTTAAAAATCCGCTAACAAGACTTGTAATTGGCAGCATGGCCATAGGTGTTATGCTGTATTTTATTCCGCCTTTATATGGTGAAGGTTATGGTATTATCAACAATCTTTTACATGGAGATCATCTTGCTGCGCTTGGTACAACACCTTTCGATGAATATACAGAGAATATATGGGTTGTAATGGGTCTGCTAGCGGGGATTGCCATTTTTAAAGCCATTGCTATGACAACCACCTTTGCAGCAGGAGGTGTTGGTGGTATCTTTATACCGACACTTGTAATGGGTAGTACATTGGGTAATTTATTTGCCAAGGTTATTAATAATATTGGTTTAGGGTTTAATGTTTCTGAATCAAATTTTACCTTACTTGGCATGACTGGCTTAATGGCAGGAGTTTTACATGCGCCATTAACAGCAATCTTTTTAATAGCAGAAATAACGGGAGGTTATGAGCTCTTTGTGCCATTAATGCTCGTAACGGCTATTTCTTTTTCTATCACCAGATATTTTGTTTCCCATTCTATATATACGCTTGAATTAGCAAAAAGAGGGGAGCTTATCACTCATAATAAGGATAAAAATGTACTGATGATGATGGAGATCGATAAAGTTATTGAAACCAATTTTATTTTACTCTCTCCTGATATGAAGTTAGGAGAAATACTAAAGAATGCCGTCGCGAAATCATCACGAAATCATTTTCCTGTGGTGAATGAAAAGAATGAATTTCTGGGCGTGATCAGGTTAGATGATATTAGGGACATAATGTTCGATACCAAACTTTATGATAAAGTAATGGTAAAGAACCTCATGCATGCCGATGCAGATATCATTATTTATGAAAAGGATACCATGAGTAGTATTATGAAAAAATTTAAAACAAGTGGTGCATGGAATCTCCCTGTCATCAAAAAAGGTAAATACTACGGATATATATCAAAATCGAGACTGCTTACGGCATATCGACAAAAATTATTACAGGTATCTACTTCCTAAAAGTAACGGCCTTATCGGGAAAGTCGGTAAAAACACCATCTAA
>CBDUPN010000210.1:0-2792 GCA_965369125.1 uncultured Aureibaculum sp.
GCTAAATGCTAAGGATAAACTGAGTATATAAATTATTTTTTTCATTTTGGTATGTTTTTTGAATTATATTATTTTAAGTTTTTTCTTTTCTTATATAACGTTTAAATTACCTTTTCGTTACATGATTTTTTAATTGTTATGAATACTTTAACAGTACATAAATTTATATATTTATTTATTTTGTTCAACAAATATACAAAAAGATTAAACAAAAACAAATCTGTTGTAGAAAATGTTATAAAAACATTGATTTTTAACATTTCCTTTAGAGAGTTGATGAAGAGATGTTAAAATTTTATGAATAATTTACGAAGTAATCAATACTGTAAAAAAAAGGAGCTACATATTTAGCTCCTTTTTTGAACCCGCATTATTTTTTTTATTGTGAACTAACAGAACCTGATCCGCTAACTTTTACATCCTGAATGTTAGGTTCTCCTTTATAGTATATATCACCAGAACCAGCGACTCTACCTTTTAATTTCTCTGTAACATAAACCTTGACACCTCCAGAACCGGCAATGCTAATATCTGCTTCTTTAGTTGTTAATTCATATCCGTGAAAATCTCCAGATCCAGCTATGGAACATTTAAATGAATTGGCGTTACCTCTTAATTGGATATCTCCAGATCCCGACACCGCTGAGGATACCTCATTGGCTTTTAATCTTAGTTTAATATCTCCAGAACCCGATAAAGCAACTTTAAACTTGTCTGCCTCTATAACATCTTCCGTAAAAACATCTCCAGAACCTGCCAAAGACACTCCTTCTATAGCCTTAAAAGGTACTGTCACTAAAACTCCCTTATTCGTGCGAATAGAAACCCCTTTTTTCCATTTAATTTTTAAATCTCCATTATCGACTTCGGTTATTAAGTATTCCAATAGGTTTTCTTCTGCCTTTACCATTAGTTTGCCCTCCTGGCCTGATACCAGTTTTACATCAAATGAGCCTGCTACCGATATTTCATCATAATCAGAAACATTTCTATTTTCGGTAACAACCTTACCATTTCCTTTTATTTTTTTACCGTACCATTGTGCGTTTAACGTGCCTACTAAAAAGATAAGCAGCATAAAAGTTATAATTTTTTTCATGATTTATTATATAGTTTAATTATTGATTTATTTTTCTAGTAAAACGAAACACTTCCATAGTTGGAATTAATTTTAATAAAAGATCCGGAGTTCTGCTTATTTACATATCCTTCATAGTATTTTGAACTGGACTTAACAATTTGCTTTGTTAGATTCACCATCCCCTCGTCTCTCTTAAAACCAGCATAACTTAACTGTAATTCGAAGTTGAAATTGGCATTTTCGGGGATCCCTATTTTTACGCCCGCATAACTGCTACTTATAATTACGGAATCAAATCCATTCATTAAGTCTTCTACTCTAATGGAACCATAATCTGAATCTATCTTAATAGAATTTGAAATGGACCCAAGTTTAACTGTTAAATAATCACCATTACCCACAACTGATTTCGCATTTTGAATGTTCAAACTTCCATAATCACAATTATAGGATAAGTCATTGACCTTTTCAAAAACTGAAGTTGTATAATCTGCATTTAGCTTTACATTACCTGCCTCCTCAATGGTAAATTTGGAATAATCGGCATTTATTGATCCGCCTTTCATATAACTAATAGAGGAATTATTAGTATAATCGATATTTATCTTATTATTGCTACTATGCAAATCTCCAATAATAATTTTACCGTAATCGCAATTTATAGAGGCATCGCCTTTTAATTCATTCAAGGAAATACTACCATAATCGTTCATTAAGTTGGCATTATTGGTTATGGGAACTTTTATCTTATAATTAATTTCATAATTCACATTGCTCTTACGTCCCCAGCTCCAGGACCAACTTGATTTATTTTTATCAATGATGGTTTTCGCTGATACCAAACTTCGGCTACCCTCAAATTCAACATCGATCATATCTAACCGTTTCACAACTTTTTCTTCATTATCCCCCCTAACGGTTATTTTAACTTCAATAACTATTCTGTTCTCATTCCAAGAAATAACATCAACATTTCCGTATCTATTATCAATCTTTAGGGTGGCATCGGCATTTACAGAATATTCCTTTTTAATTGATTTAGATTTCTCGTGTTTAAATTTTCCTATGTCATGAGCGTTCGCAGCAATGGGTATCAATAGCAGCGCTAATATTAATTTATATAATTGTTTCTTCATCGCTTATTGTTTTAATTTGTTGTATTTCATCTAATTGTTGTAATAATGTTTGCAATACTTCTATACGTTGTTGATAGTTAGAGATCATTGCATAAATAATACGTTTATCTTCATTGCTTTTTTCTAATTCAATAGTTAATAAATCGTAATTTTCCTCCAACTTATTCAACTGTTTAAAGGCATCTTCAATAATCTGCTGATTCTCATCTGTACGTTTTAAATTGATGCTTTCAATTTCTTGTTTAATAGTTGATACGAAAAAATTTTGGGTCTCTTCCATTTGTGGAGAAACATCGGCTAGTTCTAATCCTTGTTTAGCAGAATAGCCTCCGAACCAAATACCAATCAACAAAGCGACAGAGGCCGCTATGGCGAGCCATACCCAAGATCTTGGATTCCATTTGGTTCTCTTATCAAATTCATTATCGAGTTTTGCTTCAAACCTGTCGAAATGACCCAAAGATGGCTCCTCAATATCAAACTGATCTTTCAATTCACTAAATCGTTGTTCTAATTTATCCTTCATAATTCACGACTAATAATTGTCTTAATTTATTTTTTGCTCTAGAGATCAT
>CBDUPN010000211.1:0-2791 GCA_965369125.1 uncultured Aureibaculum sp.
GCTTTATTACCTCTATCCTTAATAAATGCTGCTTCGTAATTCAACAGATCCTGCCATTTTTTATCGACCAGACTTCTATCCATATAAGATCTTGCAAAATTTAAAAAAGTGGTATAATGATTTGCTTCTGAGACCATTAGCTCTTTATAAAAATCAGATAATTCTTTATCTTCTAAATTTTCTGAAAACACCTTGAACCGTTCACAGCTTCTGGCCTCTATCAACGCGGCGTACAATAGCCGGTGTACCAATTGTTCAATTCTATCAGCACTTTTGGGAAAAAAATGATGGAGATAGATGGCGTAGTCATTTTTTTGCTCACGTCCCAAGGTCATATTACGGGCGATCATCAATTCATGAACCATTTTAAAATGCTCCATTTCTTCGATAGCTATATTACTCATTTCCTGAACGAGCTTAGTTTCTTCTGAGTAATTAATAATAATGGAAACAGCATTGGCGGCAGCCTTCTGTTCGGCAAAAGCATGGTCGGTGAGAATTTGTTGTAGATCGTCCTTGGCTATATCTGCCCAGGAAGTTTGTGTTTTAAATTTAAGGCCTAACATAATATAACATATTGATAATCAGTATAATCAGTTCATTAATGTATGAATAGTTATTATTTTATTAACTGACAAAACCGTTCATTGTTGATAGGAATTCTTCCTAGGTTTAAAGCTCTAATGAAGGCCATTAAAGATCTAATTTAAAGGTCTTTTTTAGTTTGGCCAGTGCTTTATTTTTTTCTAATAATTTATTATACTTTTCTTCAGGAGTATAGGCGAATTTTTTCTCATTTTCTTCATTTACCTTGATCTCAAACTTTATACTATAATTATTTAACTTTTCGCGAAAGTGCTTTAATAGTTTAGGTTTTATCTTAACCAATTCTGCCTTCATCATACTATTCGGGAAAACGAGCTTTATCGTATTTTTATGAACTTTAGGAACGTCGGCATTCATAATGGAGGCCATGATTTTTTCACCTTTTTTATCCAGATACTCAATATAATCTTTCCAAAGTTGGATGAATTGGATCTGCGTAAAAGTTTCTTTAGCCTTGTCTTCTTCGTTATTATTGGTAACTATGGCATTTTTTTTCTGCTCATTTTTTTTATGAATACTATTTAAAGATAGTGCAGAAGACCTTCTTCTTTCTGTTTTAAGTACAGGTTTATTAAATACTTCGGGCTGTTTTATTGGATTCGATAATTCTGGTTTAGGTATAACGGTAGTTTCTCGAGCGCTTTCCTTAATAACTTCCTTTATCTGCTCTTTTGATGTTTTGACAAATTTAGTTGAGGGTATTATGAATCCTTCAGGCTTTTTTTTTTGGCTCTCATAGGTTAATGAGGCCAACTGCATAAGGCAAAGTTCAACCAATAAACGCTGGTTCTTACTGCTTTTATATTTCAGGTCACAATCATTTGCTAGGTCGATAGCAGCGACGAGAAATTTGACTTCACATTTTTTACTTTGGTCTAAATATTGTTTTTTAGTATTGTCACCAACTTCTAAAAGTTCAACCGTGGCGGCATCTTTAGCTACTAAGAGATCTCTAAAATGCGAAGCTAATCCTGCTATATAATGATGTCCTTCAAAACCTTGGGCTAAAATATCATTAAATGCTATTAATAATTCAGGAATTTTGTTTTCAAGAATAAGATCAGTCGTCTTAAAATAAGCATCATAATCTAATACATTCAGGTTGTCGGCTACAGATTGCCTCGTTAGGTTTTCACCGGAAAAACTTACTACCCTGTCAAAAATAGAAAGGGCATCGCGCAGGGCACCATCGGCTTTTTGAGCAATAATGTGTAAAGCATCGTCATCTGCTTTTATATTTTCTTCTTTGGCAATTTTGTGTAAGTATTTTTTTATATCATTTACCCCTATGCGCTTGAAATCAAAAATCTGACATCTCGACAAAATCGTAGGAATGATTTTATGTTTTTCTGTGGTAGCCAATATAAAAATAGCATGGGCAGGAGGTTCTTCCAAAGTTTTCAAGAAAGCATTAAAAGCGGCTTGAGAAAGCATATGCACCTCATCAATGATATAAACTTTATAATTTCCTGTTTGAGGGGGAATCCTAACCTGATCGGTTAAATTTCGAATATCATCAACAGAGTTGTTGGAAGCAGCATCTAATTCAAAAATATTAAAGGCAAAATCTTCATCCGGATCAATTTCAACCCCTTTTTGATTAATTCTTTTTGCTAAAATACGTGCACAAGTAGTTTTACCGACACCCCTGGGCCCGGTAAATAACAATGCTTGTGCTAAATGATTATTTTTAATAGCATTTTCTAAGGTATTGGTTATTGCAGATTGACCCACAACATCTTCAAATGCCTGTGGCCTATACTTACGTGCTGATACTACAAAATGCTTCATAAAATTCTAAAAATTCCAGGTGTAAAGTTATGAATTAAGCATATATTTTGGCATACAAATCCTTATATATTTCTTTGATAGTTTCTCTTTTCATTTTCATGGTTGGCGTTAAATGACCCGAATCTATTCCCCAGACATCCGAAGTAAGTTCAAATCGTTTGATCTGTTCCCATTGGCCAAAATTCTTATTGCACTTATCAACTTCCTTTTGTATACGTTTGATGACAGCCTCAGAAGAGGCAATATCCTGATTAGTTTCTCCAATTTTTATTTTTTTTCTTTTGCTCCAGTCCTTGATAAATTCAAAGTTAGGCTGAATTAAAGCAGCCGGCATTTTTTGACCTTCACCAATTACCATGGCTTGTTCAATAAAATGAGATTCTTTTAAAATATT
>CBDUPN010000212.1:0-2790 GCA_965369125.1 uncultured Aureibaculum sp.
TGCCCTCTGCGTTCGTAAGTACCAATTATTACATTAAAAAATATGATAATATTAATTAGAATACCAGAGAAAACGTGAAACCCGTGGAATCCGGTAATAAAAAAGAAAAAGTCGGCAAACAGTGTTTTACCGTATTCATTTACTTTTAAATTAGCTCCTTTTACAACACCAATAGACTTTGCCAAAAATGCATTTGCCTCTTCTCTTGATAATATTTTTTTCTTCTTGGTTTCTAAGTTTATTTCTTCGGTACGTAGGGCAATATCTGGATTTGCATTAAAACTTTGTACTACCTCATTTACAGTATATGGAGGTATGGCTCCGGCATCTTTTACAAACCATAACCCATTACTTCTCGTGTGCTGCACCCTTTCTACATTGTCTCTTTTAACAAATTCTTCCAATGCGATCTGGTGACCAGTAGCATCGACAAACTGAACTATTTTACCGTCTTCTAATTCTAAAGCTCCATATGTTCCACCGATAAAATTTTTCCATTCCCATGCTTGCGATCCCAAGAAGATCAAACCACCGATAATGGTTAATAACATATACAGCGTTACTTTTCCTTTTTTCATTTGATGTCCTGCATCAACTGCCAATACCATGGTAACAGATGAGAATATCAAAATAAAGGTCATAAATGCAACATAGTACATCGGATAATGGCCATGAACAAAGGGTACGTGTGTAAACACCTCATCGGCTATAGGCCAACTATCAAGAAATTTAAAACGCATTAGTCCGTATGCTGCTAAAAAACCCGAAAAGGTTAATGCATCAGACATTATAAAGAACCACATCATCATCTTCCCATAACTTGCATCTAAAGGTTTTTTACCTCCACCATGCCATGCTCCTTCGTTCTTGTTTTCTGTAGCAACTGTTGCTTCCATAAAAAAAATTGTATCAGTTAATTGTTGGTTAAGCTGCCCATCGGAATAGGCCAGATTTTTCTTATTATTTGAGTCTTTCTAAAAGGAAGACAGGCAAAAGTAAAAAACTTAAATGACATAAACCAATAGTAAAAATTGTTAAACAGACTAGCCCTGTTTATATTAACGCGAAAAATAAAAAAATAAAAACAGAAATATCCATAAAATATCTACAAAATGCCAAAAAATTCCACCAAGTTCTAAGCCAAGGGAATTTTCGGCATTATATTTCTTATTTATGTTTTTAACGAGAACAACCGATAATACCAATAGTCCGGCGAGCACATGTAATAAATGCGCAAACGATATGGCTACCAATAATGAAGATGAAACCACACTGCCTTTACCAGTAAAGAACAAACCGGCTTCGTTTAATTGATAAAAACCTTCAATTTGAAAATAAACAAATCCTATCCCTAACAATAAAGAGATGAATAACAATACGGTAGTTTGTTGAATATTATCTTTTTTGATACTTTTTTTAGCAAGGATATATGTAATGGAACTCAACAAAATTAACGTTGTACTGATATATAATGCACGGGGCAAATCGAATGACACCCAGTCTTCTCTATTCATGCTTATCACATAAGCACTTGTTAAGCCTGCAAACATCATGATCATACTAATGATGCTAACATATAACATCTGTTTAGAAACTTTGCTTTTTAATTGTAAATCCATCTTTAATGTAAAAATTTATCGACTACGTAAATAACCTGAATTAAAGTAATATATAAAACACTTGCCAGCATTAATTTTTTAGCCATGGCATCGGTTTGTTTTTTGTGCAATTGAATTCCGTAATACAGCATGATCAGCCCCAAAATTAAAATGAATATGGCAGCTAATGGTGAAAGGTACAAATTACCTGTTATTCTTAATACGGGAAAAACCGATACCATGATCATCCAAACCGTATATAGTAAGATCTGTGCTGATGCCTTTCTGTTCTTTTCACCTGTTGGTAACATATTGAATCCGGCCTTTTTATACTCTTCATGTTGCAACCAGCCTATGGCCCAAAAATGAGGGAATTGCCAAAAGAACTGTATCATGAACAACATTCCCGGTTCTATACCGAAATGACCTGTAGCCGCTACCCAACCTAACATAAAGGGAATCGCACCAGGTAAAGCTCCTACAAAGACTACCAATGGTGTAACCGGTTTTAAAGGTGTATAAACACTCGTATATAAAAAGATAGAAATAGCGCCAAACATGGCGGTTTTTGGGTTAATAGTATAAAGAATAACAATACCTAAAAAAGTAAGCAGAATCCCAAGGATCATAGCCGTAGTAACAGTCATCCTGCCTGTTGGTAATGGCCTGTTCTGGGTGCGCTTCATTAATTTATCGGGTTCCTTTTCTATAATTTGATTGAATACATTGGAAGCACCCACCATAAAATACCCGCCAACGGCTAATAAGGCTAAGGTGGTAAAATTTACAGTATCAACCGCTAATAAATATCCTGCCAAGGCAGAAAACACTACACTTAGTGATAATCCGAACTTCGTAACCTGTTTTAGATCATCGATAACGGAAGCAAAAGTTGGGTTTTTGGCAGTTGTACTCAAAGAAGTTTGCATATTTAGTGCTTAAAACGCTGCAAATATATTTATTAATTCACTATTTACCATATTAAACCGAAGTGATTATTCCCGGCGCCCATAAAAACTTAAAAAAACTCTTTGCGATTTATAGAAATGTATTAAATTTGCGCTCGCATTTACTGTAAATGTTCGTTCTTTTAATAAAGATTTCGCGAAAGTAGCTCAGGGGTAGAGCATCACCTTGCCAAGGTGAGGGTCGCGGGTTCAAATCCCGTCTTTCGCTCTTAGATCTTAAGACA
>CBDUPN010000213.1:0-2783 GCA_965369125.1 uncultured Aureibaculum sp.
TTAATTTCACCTACCGATCCAATTGCTGTTTTAGGGATTATGAAAAATGTAGGTGCGCCAAAAAAATTAGAAACAAAAATTGTAGGTGAATCATTATTTAATGATGGTGTTGGAGTTGTTATCTTTTTAACCATTTACCAAATAGCGAAAGGGGGAAATGAAATATCATTTTTTCATATAGCCGAATTGTTCATTGTCGAAGTTGTAGGAGGTATTGCATTAGGGTTGGCGATTGGATGGGTCACCTATAGATTACTCAGAAGTATTAATGATTATGATATAGAAGTTATTATTACCTTAGCGGCCGTAATGGGAGGTACATTGGTGGCTCAACATTTTCATTTATCGGCACCTTTAGCCATGGTAACTGCTGGCCTTATTGTTGGTAATGATACTGTAAGAGAATCATCGATGAGTGAAATCACCGAACAATATGTAGATAAATTTTGGGAATTAATAGACATTCTGCTCAATACGATCTTATTTGTAATGATAGGTATGGAAATATTGGTGCTTACTTTTAACGGGAAATACATCTTAGCAGGATTTCTTATTATTCCTGTGCTGCTATTTGCAAGGTACTTATCTCTTATGCTTCCTATAAAGCTCTACGCCAAAAAATTGGAATTTGTTCCAAAAACTAATTTAATAATGACATGGGGAGGTTTACGCGGAGGAATTTCTATAGCCTTGGCACTTAGCCTTACACAGGTTATGCAAAGAGACCTTTTTTTAGTGATAACATACGTGGTAGTTGTTTTTTCAATTATAGTACAAGGATTAACAGTTGGTAATCTTATTAAAAAATATGCCAAATAACAAATATAAAAATCAATGAAATTCAATACAAAAGCTATACATGGCGGTCAGCATCATGATCCTTCAACGGGTGCTGTAATGCCTCCAATATATCAAACCTCAACGTATGCACAAAGTAGCCCTGGCAAGCATAAAGGGTATGAATACTCGAGAGCAGCAAACCCCACACGCACCGCCTTAGAAGCTAGTTTCGCATCTATTGAAAATGGGACCCACGGTTTTGCCTTTGCCTCGGGGTTAGCTGCAATAGATTGCGTATTAAAAATATTAAATCCGGGAGATGAGATCATCGCAGGCGATGATTTATATGGCGGTACTTATAGAATGTTTACCAGAATGTTTGAAAAGTATGGACTGAAATTTCATTTTGTAAATATGGAAGATCCTTCTAATGTTGAAAGATTGATCAATAATAATACAAAATTGATTTGGCTGGAAACACCTACAAATCCTTTAATGAAAATTGCGGATATTAAGGTGATATCAGATTTGGTGAAAGCTAGGAATAAAAATATTTTAATAGGGGTAGACAATACTTTTGCCACGCCTTACCTACAGCTTCCGTTAGATATGGGCGCAGATATCGTTATGCATTCGGCCACTAAATATTTAGGCGGACATTCTGATGTGATTATGGGTGCTTTGGTAGTTAAAGATCCAAAGCTGGCTGAGCTGATTCACTTTATCCAATTTGCTGGCGGGGCCGTGAGTGGTCCGCAGGACTCATTTTTAGTTTTAAGAGGAATTAAAACTTTACATATAAGGATGCAGCGTCATAGCGAGAACGGAATGGCCATCGCTAAATATTTATCTACCCATGCTAAAGTAAAAGAAGTATTCTATCCCGGATTAGAAAAAGACAAAAATTTTAATGTCGCAAAAAAACAAATGAAAGATTTTGGCGGTATGGTATCGTTTAAATTAAAGGATGAAAGTAAGGCCGCGGCATTTAAGGTATTAGAAAATTTTAAAGTATTTACACTTGCAGAATCATTAGGAGGTGTTGAGAGTTTGGCCAATCATCCCGTAACGATGACCCATGCATCAATTCCTGAAAAAGAAAGAGCAAAAATTGGAATAACCGATTCATTAATTCGGTTAAGCGTTGGGATTGAAGATATTGACGATTTGTTAAAAGATCTGAAAGATGCCCTGGGTTAATTAATAACTTCTATAGAAAGTTTCCAAATCAATAACAGCACCTAAACTAAAATAAATTAGGGTGTCATTAAATTTGCTGCCCGAAACTTCAGAAGGGGCGTCTAGACCATCGATCCTATCAGATAAAAAGTACTGGTATCGAGCATCCAAGACAAGATCGAAGCCACTCATCTTATATCTCGTACCCAAACTAAAGGTTAGCGAAAAGGCATTATCCTTTTCGGTAAAAATGGCGTTTTCCTGCCAAGGTCCGGGTAGAATATCAGGATTATTAATATAATCGCCGTTTCCATAACTAGTAGAAAATTCAGGCGTAAAACTACTATACTGAACACCAGCACTTACGTATGGTGCAAATTTATCATTGTCGTTGAATAAAAGTCCGTAATCCTCCAAATTTTTAAAATAGAACTCTAATTGCGTTCCAAAATTCAATAATTTGGTACTTCCGCTCATAGCTCTAAGTTTATCTGCAAAGACAGAAGTTTGAGATTCATCTACATATCTTCCCTTATGTTCTAAATTTGTATTGGTATAATAATAAATACCGGTTTTAAGTTTAAAGTGATCGGAGAAGAAACTCGCTCCGTTACGCCAGTTATAATTACTTCCATAGAAACTTAAGGAGTGAGAAAATCCAACCCCAAAACTGGTGGCTGTACTACTTGGTAAATGATGCCTCTCACCATAATCACTTTGCATTGTAACAGGTCCAAATGAAACTCCAAACTCATGGCTCAAATCCAGTTGAGCAAACGAATTTGACAACGGAAGAAACATTAATATCAAAAGTAATTTGTAAT
>CBDUPN010000214.1:0-2777 GCA_965369125.1 uncultured Aureibaculum sp.
GGTTTCGGCTACTCTGTTTCGTCTTACTTCTTTTCCACTGGTAGTCGTCTTTAACAGTATATGTGCCTCGTCTGCCATCGGGAATCCTTCCTGCTTTAAATTGGCCAGGGTTTCGGGTTGTTGCACAGCATCGCGATTAGAAATATAAAATATGCTTACCCCTTTACTTGCGGCATAATTAAAAAAGGCCCTGGCACCAGGTACGGGTTCGGCTTTAATTTGCTTACCCCAGTCGTACCAGCCTTCATCTGTAAATCCTTCTTCGGTAAGGATCAACTTACCATTATAAGGGCTATTATCCAAAACGGTTTCATCAATATCGGTAACGATAGCCAATGGCTTACCACTGGTATTTTCTTGTGCTAATATTTCATCTAAACGCAGTGTTGCCAGATTATAGGCCTGGTAAGCGAGAGCCCTGTATTCGGCTGCCTGTTGCGTCCATAATACCGCTTGAATCTGGTGGTCTTGTGAAGTAATAGCTTTGGGCGCTTGTTGGCTTTGTATAGTTGCGGTGGTACTAATTGCCGTCCGGCAGCTTATGAGCAACAGGAAGGCTAATAGGGCCAAATTGAATCTTTGATGCATGTGATTTAAATTTTTAACATTGATGAATGAATATATTCAAATATAAAAGCTTCTGCAAAATAATTTTATGACCAATATCATGATGCATTTAGGGCTTACACAAGAAGTATTTCATTAAAAAATGTCACCAAAACATCCTGCTATGAAAAGGATGCTTTGGCAACAAAAAACAGTGTTTAGCGCACTTATTCCCACGTTTGTCTAGTGGTTGCTAGAATCATAGTAAAGATTCCTAAATTATAATCTTTACTTATGTTAATTTATGATTTCGATCATGGTTTTTAAAAATCTATTCTATTTTCTTCCTTATGGTTTTCTAAAAATATTATATGAATCAAATACATAGAAGCTCCTGCTAATAAAAATAACAATACGAGCTGAAACCAAAGGTCTTCGCCATGGCTAAACCCCAGTTCTAAGATCGAATAGATCTCAGCGCCTAAGCCTAACAGGCAAAATATCAGTATAACAAATAAAAATTTCTTGTTGAATTCTAACATAATGCAATAGCAATTAATTAAACTTTTTTCTTTTTCGAATTATGTTTTATCGCTTTTCGAGGTATTATAAAAAATACGCAAAATATAGAGTGCAGCAGCCACCAGCGATACGATGATCAGCACCTGATACCAAATTTCCTTGCCTTCATTTAAGCCGTGCTTTAGTATTGAATAAATTTCTGCGCCGAGTACAAATAAGCATAAATAGAAAATTGCTATGAAGAGTTTATTGATGAATTTAATCATTATTAAAAACCACTTTATTTTACAATTTTTTGTTCATCAATCATTCTTCGACCTATTATGCTTTGGCCTATTTGCCGGCGCAGAATTTATCATAGTAAAAGTTAACACGTTTATGGATGTTAACCAAGGATACTGCAAGTTAGAAATATAGTTAAATTTGATTGTAGGGGTTTACCTCAAATTTTTTGAGGGTTTTGCTTGAGTCTATGTAAGCCTATGTGTATTTTGGAAAAAAATTAGTCTTCATAAAACCGCAACCTATTATTTACATCAAGAAGTTCGTTTTGCAAAGCCTCTATTTTTTCTAAAAGATTAAAAACGATATCTATCCCTTCAATATTTATATCAAGTTCGTCGTGTATACGGATCATTTTTTCAACTTCATGCATTTTATCCCGATATATAAATGGGGATTCTTCTATGGTAACGATCTCAATAAGGCCCATATCATTTAACTTCTTAAAAAATGACATTTCTACTTTATAATGAGTGCAAACGGTTTGTATGGCTATTAAATGAGATGTGTTCATGACCTTCTTATTTTTTGCAATTCTGTAAATAATTTTCTTTCCGCATTACTTAGGTTGGTTGGTATTTGTACACGGTAGGTAATATAAAGATCACCAAACGTTCCTTCCTTCTTATAAACAGGAAATCCCTTTCCTTTGAGTTTTACTTTGGTGCCATTTTGTGTTTCTGGTTTTACCTTGAGTTGCACCTTTCCATCGAAAGTATCTACTGTTATACTGCCACCCAATATTGCAGTATACAGATCCAGATCAACCGTTTTATGAAGGTTATTTTTATCGAGCCTAAAATTACTGCTATTGGTAATTGAGAATTTTATGTAGAGGTCGCCCCTCGGACCGCCATTGATACCTTCACCTCCATAGCCCTTGATCTTGATGACCTGGCCGTTCTTGACGCCAGCGGGTATCGTTAAGCGTATATTCTTACCGTTAATGGTAAGGGTACGCTTATGTGTGGTATAAACATCTTTTAGGTCGAGTTGTAGTTCTGCATTGAAATCCTGTCCCCTAAATTTTACCTGTTGCCTGCTACGTCCTGAAGTTCTGCCACCAAACATAGACTCAAAAAAATCTGAATAGCCGCTATCGCCAAAAATATCATCGGCACTTTGGTAGCTACCTTGCCGACGAGAGCCTTGCTGTTGCTGTTTCGCTTTTTCAAATTGTTCGGCATGTTGCCAATCCTTACCATACTGATCGTATTTTTTACGATTTTCAGGATTGCTCAATACCTCATTGGCCTCATTGATCTCTTTGAATTTTTTTTCGGCAACCTTGTCATTCGGGTTGAGGTCGGGATGGTATTTTCTAGCTAATTTACGGTATGCTTTTTTGATGTCTTTATCGGATGCCTTCTTGTCAACCTCCAATATTTTATAATAGTCTATAAAAGCCATGTGATGATGATTAACTT
>CBDUPN010000215.1:0-2772 GCA_965369125.1 uncultured Aureibaculum sp.
GAAAATTCATCTTAGCAATTAAATTTCTGAATTCCGGATAGTTTTTTAGATCGTCGAATATAGGGTCAATATTGATATAGGGCATATTCGAATCGTGATCATTATAAGCAGCGTAAAGATAGTTTATGGCCATATTGTTATTTCCCGACCTTGTAAAGAGCGTACCTATTCTCCATGGGGTGACATATTGATTAGAAGACCGTTCAATAAGCAACTCGGCCAAACTATTAAGCGCATTTGAGTAACCACCATTAGTATATCCTTTTTTAAGTGCCAATACTGCTTCCTCATCATTTACGACCTCATAGGATCTGACAAAAATTTGATAAGCTTTATCGAATTCCTTATTGTTATGATAAGCCGATCGTAATGTTGAAAGGGCTATCTGATCATTTGACGAAATTTTTAAAATATTAGTCAATAGATCTATTGCTTCGGAATATTTTCTGCTGTAATTTAAACACATACCATATAAGGCCTTAAAAAGTGGGTTTACAGGATCGAGTTCGAGCGCTTTTTCAATTTGCAATAATGCCTTTTCGGGTTCGCCAATAATGTATAAAAAGTGTGAATAATAAGCGCGAGTGGCAGCGTGATTTGGATTGAGGGCAATAGCCTTATTATAAGCTTCTTCGGCACGTTTCCAATCCCATTTACCCCAGGTGCTCCATACAGCAATGGTATAATGAACTTCCATTAATGTATCGTCTAATTCAAGTGCTTTTGACATCAAGGAATCAAGTTTTGGAATAGCTTCAATACCCCGAACAATTCCATTTTGCATTTTTGCCGCTCCAACTGAAGCTATACCCGCATAAGCAGCCCCATATTCCGGATCAATTTGCATAGCAAGTTGAAAATATTTTAATGACTGTTCCAGATCACTTTCGGTTAGTTTCATCCAATGAAATACACCTTTGAGATAGGCTTGATATGCCTCAGGATTAACTTTCCTGGCTGTCGATAATAATAATTTCTCCTGTTCTGTTAATATCAGACCTAGCTCCTTGGCAATCTGTTGAGAAACCTCATTGTACAACGAATATATGTCACTTATAGGCTTTTCAAAAAGGTGTCCCCAAATAGTTCGTTCTTTGGGAAATGCCTGTATTAATTTAAAATTTAATTGAACGGAATCTCCAAACTTCATGATATCCGTTTCCATAATAACATCCACCCCTAGTTCTTCTGCAATTTCTGATATCGCCTTTTCAGAATTTTTATATTTCATTGTAGATCTTGGCGGAATTGTTCTTAGCGAACTTATTTTAGAGATTTGTGTGATCAAATTTGAATGAAGTCCATCTGCTAAATAATCTCTACTATCGTCATTGGTAAAATCTCTTAAAGGCAGTATCGCCAAAGCTTTCGTTGCTTTCGTATCAGTAGACTTATATATATTCAATGCCCACCAACTACCAATCGTAACAAAACTTATGATAATAATTGCACTTAAAAATAAACTCCAAATAAAGGATTTCTTACTCTTTTGAGTTTGAATAGTTTCACTCTCTTTTGGTTTTGTTTTTATGATGCCATGAGGAGTCATATCATAAACCCAGGCTAGAATTACCGCTATAGGAAAGCCAATTATGAGAGAAATAATAATTACTTTCATAACCCATGATGGAGCTTCAAAGCTATTAGTCACTAACCCAGCAATTTGTGCTAGTACCCATGCGGTAATTCCGTATGAGATCGCGACCCCATAAACTTCGCGTCTTTTTAATTCAGAAAAGAATTTCTTGGGATCCATATGTTAAATTTAAAGAAAAATTAAGGATTAGTAGACAAATAGGATGGCAATGTTGCGTGTGCTTAGGACCATAATCAAAAATAAAACGGAAATGTCTTAATGTACACAGTATTTCACTAAATTTGCACCTTAATTTCAAGAAAGAAAATGTACAGAAGTCACAACTGTGGTGAACTTACAGCATCACATATCAATAAAGAAGTAACCCTTGCCGGATGGGTTCAAAAAGTACGCGATAAAGGATTTATGACATGGGTAGATCTACGGGACAGATATGGAATTACACAACTGATCTTCGATGAAGAGCGTTCATCAAAAACCCTAATGGAGCAAGCCCAAAAATTAGGACGTGAATTTGTAATTCAGGTCAAAGGTACGGTTATAGAACGCACCTCTAAAAATCCCAACATCCCTACCGGAGAAATCGAAATTCTGGTCTCAGAATTGAAAATCTTAAATAAATCTTTGCTTCCTCCCTTTACTATTGAAGATGAAACGGATGGTGGTGAGGAATTACGAATGAAATATCGGTATTTAGATATCCGTAGAAATCCTGTTAAGGAAAAGTTGATCTTCCGCCATAAAGTAGCACAAGAAGTTCGATACTATCTGTCAAAAGAAGGTTTTATTGAAGTAGAAACGCCATATTTGATCAAATCAACACCCGAAGGTGCCCGCGACTTCGTAGTACCTTCACGGATGAACGAAGGACAATTTTACGCCCTGCCACAATCTCCCCAAACTTTTAAACAGTTATTAATGGTTGGTGGAATGGACAAATATTTTCAATTGGTAAAATGTTTTAGGGATGAAGATCTGAGGGCTGACCGACAACCTGAATTTACACAAATTGATTGTGAAATGGCCTTTGTAGAACAGGATGATATATTAGATGCTTTCGAAGGCTTAACCAAACACCTCTTAAAAGAAATAAATGGGGTAGAAATATCTAAATTTCCCAGAATGAGCTTTGATGAAGCCATGAAAAAGTATGGTAATGACAAGCCCGATATTCG
>CBDUPN010000216.1:0-2766 GCA_965369125.1 uncultured Aureibaculum sp.
GCTTAATGGCGCGCATAAATGCTTTAGGAGAATTATCCTGGTTCCCTTCATTCTTCATTTTCTTATTGTTCGTCGCTATTGAAACAGCACCCGTATTAGGTAAAGTTTTGGCACCTAAAGGTGCTTATGACTTGAAATATGATGAACAGGAAAATGCCCTTGCGGTATGGGTAACACAACAAAAAGATCAAAGAGCAGCGATGCTATCTACAGACACTTCTTTAAATGAGAAGGTGTATTACGATGTCGCTGAAGATGAGGAAATTTATGCCTATAAAAAACAAAAAGCAAAGGATTTGCTTAAACTACAATCAGACGTATTCTATAAAAAACAGAGTGATCTCCTGAGGTAAATATTATCTCAACAAAAGAAATTATCACGAATCTATAATTCAAAGAATTTAAAATAAAAAAACAGCAGAAGTTATCTGCTGTTTTTTTTTGTATGTTTTTATAATATATTATTTGTTTCTACCGTAAAATTCACCGCTTACGGGATATCCGGAAAAAGCCTCCGGGAAAATATTGGTGTTTGACTGACCAAATTTTGAATCTCTTAAATGCAATCTTGTTTGAGATTGTTCTGTAATTCTATTTGCAACTTTTTTAAACATGATCGTAATTTTTAATTGATGCGATTTTATATTATAACAACTATCTGGTAGAAATTCCTACCATAGATTGGTTGTTTATTTCATATCACTTTAATAAAACGTTTGGGGGCTACAAATATTTCGTAGCATCGAACTTATTTTGAAAGAAAATTGATCAAAAGTTCTAATTTAATATGCTAAGCGCATATTCACTAAGTTGAGGCTTTAATCTTCTCTGTGGCTCAACTATTTTAGGCTGCTCAGGTTTAACCTTAGGCTTGATCTCTGATAACACTTTTTCTGCAAAATCATAATCTACTTTTCTAAATCGGTCTGCTGCATAGGCATGGCATCCGCTTCTGCGTGATTTAACCTCTTTTAATACAAGTCCGCCGTCATAAGGGTTAAATCCTTCAACAGTGTACATTTCATTAGTTTTTAGTCCTCCTAATCTGTACCATCTCCGTTTTGCATTTGTGCAAACTACAATCTCCCCGATTTTAAATGTATTATCCATATTTTACAAGTTGAAGTGTTTTATTATAAAACAACTAAGTTTTAATTTTTCCTCCTTCTTTTGCAATTTATTTTTTGAATGTAACTTTAAAATCTAAAGAAATTCTTAAGATTTCTAAAGTCTATTAATTTTAGAATGAATAATTTTAAATTAGAACTATTATTCATGCGTAAAATTAATTATTTCTTTAATAATTAATTATGACTTTTATCATGTAATTCATTGTATATAAGGAATATACAAATAAAAAAAAGTAAATAATAAATTACCAGAGCTTATTCAACAAACATAGAACACGCCCTTATCCGAATCAATAGCGAAATTGGGTATTTTTGAAATTCATGGTTTTCAGGGAGTTTTATTAAGCTTAGATTTTAAATCACTTATTATCATATGATTAATCTATGGGTATTCGATTGATTATTGTGAATATTTTACTTTTAAGGAGTTAATACTAATTTTAATAAAATTGTAATTTCATTCTTAGTTTCCCTTTTGTCAATTAATTTATTTAATATTGATTATGCTACAAATTAAAAAAATAACAAACCAAAACGAACTATTAGATCATATCTACATTCATAATAAATATATTTCATGTAAGATATTTCATAACCTTGGTGCTTCTATTCAGGAGTTCATAGTTAATGGGGTTTCTATAATTGATGGCATAACTATAGATCAAATTGGTATCGATGAATATTATAATACGCATAAGTCGTCGCTTTTATTTCCTTTTCCTAACAGGGTAAAAGATGGTAATTATAATTTCGGTGGGCGTAATTACCAATTAAAGATCAATGAACCGAAAAAACATAATGCTATACACGGAATGTTATTTGATAAACATTTTAAAATTGTTGATCACGCAGTCAATTCCGAAGAGGCAAGTGTTTCATTATCTTATACTTCAGATGGTACAATGGAAGGTTATCCGTTCAAATTTGTTTTTATCGTAAAATATACCATAAAGCCAGAAGGAGTGCTAAGTGTGACCTTTGATATTAAAAATACCGACAAGGTTGCCTTCCCTTTTGGCATTGGATGGCATCCTTATTTTAAATCAGATAACCTGGAGGACGGCACACTTACATTCGCTTCAAAAGAACATTTTATTTTTAATGAAAGAAGTATACCGGATACAATAAAAATTTCTGAGATACCTTCTACATTTTCAATTAATAAACATACCTATGATGATGGATTCTCTCTTATAAATGCTTCGGTAATTTATAAAGACTCAAAATATATTTTAGCTATTAATTTTGAAAACAATATCATACCATACCTGCATATTTATACCCCTGACCATAGAAAAAATATTGCCATAGAACCCATGACCTGTGCAACAGATGCCTTTAACAACAAACATGGGCTGCTCGAACTTGAACCTAAACATTCTTTTAAGTGGGTAATTGAAATTAAAATAACACCAATCGAATAATTAATCTTTTAAAACGTCCTGTCGGGATCAAATGCCGTTATTTCTAATGAAGTCTTCTTATTAGATATTATCTCAGAAACCAATTTACCAGTAGCGGTACCCATACTCCAACCCATCATGGCATGCCCGGTAGCGATGGTTAAATTTTTGCACTTTGTTGATCTTCCAATATAGGGCAATCCATCAGGAGAAACCGGACGTAATCCACAAGT
>CBDUPN010000217.1:0-2766 GCA_965369125.1 uncultured Aureibaculum sp.
TTTTTGATAAATAATTATTTTAAATTTACGAATCTTATATAATTTATCTCTTTTAAGATTTGAGAAATAAATCAGGTAGTACTATGAATCCAAAGGGTAAACATAAACAAACACTAATAGAGATAAAAGGGGTAAAACAACCTAAGTCTATTCAAAAGTTCGATCTAAAAAGAAGTAAAATACCATCAACAAAAGTTTTTGTACAACACATTAAAAAAGGCGATATTAGTTATTTAAGTAGGGCCATTACCCTGATTGAAAGCACCCATATTAAACACCAAGAACAAGCTGCCGAAATCTTGCAAGACTGTTTGCCTTTTGCCAATAAGTCAATTAGGATTGGTATTACCGGTGTACCCGGTGTTGGTAAAAGTACATTTATTGAGGCTTTAGGTAATTATTTGATTGAACAAGGAAAAAAAGTGGCTGTCTTGGCCATTGACCCTAGTAGTTCTATATATAAAGGAAGTATTATGGGCGATAAAACCAGAATGGAAGAATTGGTTAAACAAAAAAGTGCGTTCATACGTCCATCTCCATCAGGTGATTCCTTAGGCGGTGTAGCCCGAAAAACCCGTGAGGCAATTATTTTGTGCGAAGCTGCCGGTTTTGATACTATTATAGTCGAAACCGTAGGTGTAGGTCAATCCGAAACAGCTGTGCATTCAATGGTCGATTTCTTTTTATTATTGAAACTAGCCGGTGCGGGCGACGAATTGCAGGGTATTAAAAGAGGCATAATGGAAATGGCTGATGCGATTGTAATCAATAAAGCCGATGGTACAAATCTAAAAAAAGCCCAATTAGCAAAAGTTGAATTTGAAAGGGCACTACACCTATACCCTCCAAAAGTTAGTCGATGGCAACCAAAGGTAAGCACTTGCAGCGCTACAGAAAACAAGGGTATTACAGAGGTTTGGGATACAATTTTATCATATATCGATCTTACTAAAAGCAATAATTACTTTCAGCAGAAAAGGAACGAACAAAATAAATATTGGGTGATTGATACTATTAATCAGGAGTTAAAAAATAAGTTTTATAACAATCCTGAAATTAAAAAACAATTAAAGTCAGTTCTAATAAAGGTGCAGGAATTTAAACTTACACCCTTTGAAGCTGCGAAGAAAGTTTTGACAAAATATTATAAAAAAAGCGGGAAATAAATTCCCACTTTTTTTATTCTGCTATTCCTACAATTTCAAGTTGAAATACGAGATCTGTATCTGGCGGTATCGGACCATATCCTTGGGGACCATAGGCCAAATGTGAAGGGATAAATAACATTACCTTATCACCTACCTTCATTTGTTGTAAACCTTCTTTAAAACCCGGAATTAACCTGGCATCCGGACTATAATCCATCTCTACAGGGTCGTAACCACCCATGGCATCTCTACGTTGGTCATATTTATCATAATCTTGTGCCAAACTCTTATCATTAGAATCCAATAAGTCGCCAGTAGTAAAATATCCAGAGTAATTAACTTTAACCTTTTTCCCTTGAGAAGGTTGCTCTCCTTCCCCTTTATTCATAAAATATATTTTTAATCCCGAAGGCAATCTTTCAGCTTTCTCCTCATATTCGGCTTTTAATTTTAAAAATTCAGTTTTAAGTTTCTGTAATTTTTCATTGCGGATTTTTGCTTCAGCTTCCAATTTTTTAAAATAATCTCCGAAAGTTTTAGCTGCATTAAAGTCTTTTGCGTCACTTCCTATTCGAATAATTTCAATTGTATTCATTACATCATCTTTAGCAATACTATCGACCACTTCCTGACCTTTTACCACATGGCCAAACACTGTATGACGCCCGTCTAAATCCTTTCTGTCTTTAAGTGTAATAAAGAATTGACTTCCATTGGAATCAGGTCCAGAATTTGCCATTGATAATATACCTGCCCTATCATGTGATAATAAAATTTTCGCGCTATCGTTAACCGGAAACTCATCTTCGAATTTATATCCAGGGCCTCCCGAGCCATTTCCGTTTGGATCTCCACCTTGGATTACAAAGTCCTTAACGACCCTATGAAACTTCAATCCGTCATAAAACGGTTTCCCTTTAAATTTTTCAGAAACATAAACGTTCGTTCCTTCTGCCAATGACACAAAATTAGCAACCGTAATTGGCGTATGTTCATATTCTAGTTGTACTAAAATGTCTCCCTTAACTGTTTGTATATCGGCATAGAGGCCATCTTCCAGGTTTGGATAAACTGTTGATTTACAACCTGCAATAACAATAGACACCAGCAATACTACTATTTTGAAATACTTCATTTTCTTTTAATTATTATATATTATTTTTTCTACTTTAACGTTATAAATCAATGGTTGGTTAGACCCTATTTTCTGATAACCCGAATACCCGTAAGCTTTATGAGATGGAAAAAGAAAAGTAACTTCTTCACCTTCTTTCATTAATTTTAAACCATCTTGTAATCCCGTAATGAGTTCTTGTTTATCGACCAAATAACTTCTGGTACCTAATTCATCTTGGGTATACAAAATATCGCCATAGATATCTTTTATCTCATATCTGTAGATAACCTCATCACCTTTTTTTGGTCCAATTGTATCATTGTTGTTTTGTACATTATAATAGTACCAGAATCCGCTTTCTGAACTTATGTAATTATGAATAGAATCATTTTGCATTAATTCCAGAAATGCTGCTTCTTCAAGCTTATTGATTACTTTATTTCTAACAATGGATTCTTTTAAAAATGTCGATGTTTTTCTTACCACTGGTTTACGTGGCTC
>CBDUPN010000218.1:0-2742 GCA_965369125.1 uncultured Aureibaculum sp.
TATGAGATGGATCACAAATAATGGGTAAACTAGGGAACCTATTTTTTAGATCAATAGGTATTTGCCATTGCGGGTTATTTCTGTATTTGGTCTTTTTAAAAGAAGAAAAACCCCTATGGATAGCACCTACATTCTTAATACCCATCTTGTGTAATCTTTCAATAGCGCCAATCCATAATTCCAAATCGGGATTGATCGGATTTTTAACCAACACAATTTTATCTGTGCCTTGTAAAGCATCGGCTATTTCCTGAATTGCGAAAGGATTTACAGTTGTACGGGCTCCAATCCAAATAATATCAATATCGAATTCTAAAGCGAGTTTTGCATGCTGTGCATTGGCCACTTCTACAGTTGTTAGTAAGCCTGTTTCTTTTTTAACTTTTGCTAACCATGGCAACGCTTTCGCTCCATTACCCTCAAAGTTTCCAGGACGTGTTCTGGGTTTCCATACACCAGCTCTAAAAACTGTGGTGTCCGTATCTTTTAATTGATGGGCAATTTTTAAAACTTGCTCTTCCGTTTCGGCACTACATGGCCCTGCTATTACCAGTGGATGAGAAAGTTCCATGTTCTTTAACCACGTTGAAAAATTTGTAGATTTCATATTTTTTAAAGTTTTATTTTTATTTGAATAAAATACCCAATGGTATTTTTTTAATTCTATACTTGATTATTATTTACTGTGATATTTAGTGTATTAGATTATTTAACAATACCATCTAGTATGTTTTTTATACGATTGGTATTTTGCATAATTTCAAAAACTTCATCGCCAGACCCCTGTTCTATGAGTTGTTTGAAGGTTTCTAAGTTCTTAATATATTCTGTCAATGATTTTAGTATGTTATTCTTGTTTTGAATGAATATTGGGGTCCACATTTCAGGTGAACTTTTCGCCAATCTAACGGTAGATCTAAATCCGCTCCCAGCCATATTAAAAATATTCTTTTCATCAGGCTCAATCTCTAATACGGTCTTACCTAACATAAAAGAACTTATATGCGACAGGTGAGATACATAGGCGATATGTTTATCGTGTTCAACCGGTTCCATAAAAGTGCTTCTCATTTCTAAAAGTTCAAACAATTTCAAAGCTTTTTTTAGCATGTTGGCATCTGTTAATTCCCTTTCGCAGATTATATTGATCTTATTATTAAAAAGATCGTAAATGGCAGCTTCGGGACCCGAAAATTCAGTACCTGCAATAGGGTGGGCGGCTACATAATTCTTTCTATTTTTATGATCTCGTACAGCAGCGCAAACGTCTGTTTTTACAGAGCCTACGTCGAGTACTAAGGTTTCACTGTCAATACGGTCTAGTACCTCAATTGCCAATTTGGGTATCGCATTTACCGGAACCGCAATTATAACAACATCAACATCTTTAACAATTTCCAGGCTGGCTTTTTCAAATACAATACCTAATTCCAATGCTTTTTCGGCATGGGCCGGATTATTATCAATACCATATAGCGTTGCCCAGGTTCGTTTCTTTAACTCCAGAGCCATCGAGCCACCTATTAATCCTAATCCTATGACTGCAATCTTTTTCATTTTTATTGATTTGTTATTAAGAGACGTTGTAATACTTCACTCAATAGAGACTCCTTTACACAAAGTGAAATTCTAATATATCCTTCCCCGTTACTTCCAAAAATAGTTCCAGGCGCCAAAAATACATCATATTTATAAAGTAATTCATCTGCCATTTGCTCAGCTTTTTTTCCTTCCGGAAGTTTTGCCCAAATAAATAAACCAGCACTGTTTTTATCATAGGTACATCCTAATATGTCTGCTATCTGCCATGCTACTTTTCTGCGGTCTTTATAGGTACTACTTAAATTTTTAAACCAATTTTCATCACTTTGTAATGCTGCAATGGCTCCTTGTTGTATGCCATAGAACATACCTGAATCCATATTGCTTTTTACTTCCAGAATCGCTTGTATATTTTGAGCAGACCCCAATACCATGCCAACGCGCCAACCAGCCATATTAAAGGTCTTACTTAATGAGTTGAGTTCTAAAGCGACATCTTTCGCTCCCGGTACACTTAAGATACTCATTGGGGTATCGTTTAGTATAAAGCTATACGGATTGTCATTAATGATCAAAATTTGATGTTTTCTGCCAAACGCCACCAATTGTTCAAACAGTTCTTTGGTAGGTTTGCTTCCCGTTGGCATATGCGGATAACTCACCCACATCATTTTTACTTTAGAAAGATCGGTTTTTGCCAATGCGACCAGGTCGGGAAACCAATTATTATCTTCTACAAGATCATACATCACTGGCTGGGCCTGTACCAAATTGGTTACCGAAGCATAGGTAGGATATCCGGGATTAGGGATCAATACTTTATCGCCAGCATTTAAAAAGGCCATAGACACATGCATAATGCCTTCTTTTGATCCCATTAACGGCAAAATCTCTTTTTCAGGATCGGCCTTCACATAATAATGCTGTAGATAAAATGCCGCTATGGCATTCCTTAACTCAGGTAATCCTTGATAGCTCTGGTAACCATGAATATGATTTTGTTCCAATGCATTTTTCATAGCTCGGCTTACCGATAATGGCGGGTCCAGGTCTGGACTGCCAATGCCAATATTGATCACAGGTTTTCCGGCTGCTTTTAACTGGCGCACCTCCCTAAGTTTACTGGAAAAGTAATATTCTTTTACATGCTGTAAACGATCTGCTTTAGGTATCATATTTTCGTTTGCTTTGTTGGTATTC
>CBDUPN010000219.1:0-2731 GCA_965369125.1 uncultured Aureibaculum sp.
ATCATCATCATCATAGTCATCATCGTCATCGTCATCGTCATCGTCATCGTCATCATCACATTTTCCTAGTACATCACCATGATCAAGGTGTGCCTTAATGGCATTAACACTTACACAAATGGTATGACCATTATGGCATATATAAACCTTCTTATTCTTATCGTCGCAGTAATCATAGTCATCATTGCCTCTACAAGCTTCTACAGCAATCGCTAAGGTCGCTTCCAAATCTTCTATACTCTCAATGGTTGTAGTAGTTGGTGGCTCATCTGTTCCAATTAATTCAATTGGAAAATCTATCATGAGTTGATCAGCAGCTTCTAATTCGTCAAAAAAATCGAACAATTGTTCATCAGAATAAATAACCCTGGTTTCTATACTTCTGCTATTAGCATAATATGCATAAAAAGCAATTGGATATTTATATTCAATGCATTGCTCATCATTATCGTCATCATCATCATCGTCATCATCAGACTTTGTAGCAACGGCCGCTTTCATTAATGTAACAATGTTAGATTCAACGGTAATCACCTCTTCTGGATTCTCTGTAAATTCCTCGCTACCCTCCTGGCAAAATGTAAAAAATAAGAAAGGCAAAAACAAAAGATATCTAACCGATAACATTTTGCTTTTTGTGTTTTTTGTTTTCATAATTCAAATTTTTCATTTGATTAACAATTTCTTGTATAAAATTCTAACTTAATTTTTTGCATTTAATCCTTCCGGTAACTTTCTTTTTAAACTTTCTGGCGTACCAATAACCAAATCTACTTTATTAATCTAATTAATTTTTAAAGGTCCTAATTATAATTATTAGATTTTATCCACCTTTAGTATTTATATAACAACTTACAGTAGATTATTCCTACCCCTGCTACCATTGTTTTAATAAATAAATAAAAAACTAGAAACTGTCTTAACTCACCAATGCGTTAAGACAGTTTACCCCTTTTTTTAATTTTGACTTATAGTATATCTAATTTTTAAAATTATTGATTAATATTATTTTAACTATTCATTTATATAACAACTCACTACTAAAAGTTCCTACCCTATTATTAAAAAAAATAAATATTTTTATTGTTTTAAATGAAAACTGCCTCAACATCAACATGTTAAAGCAGTTTACCCCTTTTATAATAATTACTTATAGTATAATTATACTTTTAAAATTTTAGCGCGTATTCTTCTTTTTGATTTATTGTTATCGGTATTTTTACCCTGGTTGTATCCCAGCCTAATACCATTTGAATATTTTCTTTTTTCTCCTTAAAAGCTATTGAAAAAGATTCTAACTCTTCAGCTTTGTTTGAAGGAACTGTAATTCTGGCAACATCGAATACCGGATCGTATTGAAAAGCACCTAGAACATCTAAATTGGCACTTAGAATGACCTCCCATTCTTTTTCACCCGGAATAGTATAGAGAACATATGTTCCTGCTGGTACTTTAACCTCACCAAACATAATATCCTGATAAAACTTAACTTCTGTTGCTTCGTTAGCACCGGTTCTCCAGAGTTGGCCATAGGCCACTTTATTACCAAAGACTTCCTCACCTTTCTTTTGAGGTCTGCCATAGATCACTTTTACAATTGGCGGTGTTACCCTGCTTTCTCTGTAATAAGTAATATCATGAGGAGAATTATCTAACCCATCAAAACTTTGGGCAAGACCATCTTGATTGAATGATATCAGTGCGGTTATTACGAATCCAAATTTTAACAGTGTGAGCTTTTTCATTTTATTTAAGTTTAGTTTATTTAGCAATTTTTTTAAATGAATTTAAATCTTTTAACTTATATTTTGATTTTTATTTATTATTACAAGCTGAACTAAGTCAGATTTGTTATTTTTGTTTTTTAATGCATTTACTTTCAAGGGAGAAAGGAATAATATTGAATTCATAATTAAACTGTAATCTCTTTTAAGTTTTTGCATTGCAAGTTTTTTATTAAATTCGATTTACATATATGAAACAATTATCCTCAAAAAAGTCCTACCTAAAATTTTAATAAAAAATATTTTATAATGATAAAAGCTTTAAATACAGATATTTGCGAAGAACGTGTTTTTTCAAAAATATTTAACTCACTATCTAATGATGTATTTAATTTCTTAAGATATAAATATGGTGATGCGTTAGATCCAAGAGATAAAGTACAGGAGGCATTTATAAAGCTTTGGGACAATTGTAAGAATATCTCTCCGGAAAAGGCTAAATCATTTTTATTTACCACTGCTAATAATATGATGCTAAATGAGATCAAACATCAAAAAGTTGTATTGAGGCATCAACAAACCAAACCAAAAGACTATACCAATGAAACCCCGGAGTTTATCATGGAAGAGTCACAATACATGAAAAAATATGAACGGGCCTTATCCAACTTAACCGAAGCGCAACGTGTAGCTTTTTTATTAAACAGGGTTGAAGGAAAACGACATAAAGAAATTGCAGAGATGCTAGGCATCTCGAGAAAGGCTGTGGAGAAAAGATTATATGGTGCACTGGAAAAGTTAAGAAAGGATATTGACGGAATATAAAAAATTAATCATAAAACAGGTAGGAACTTTTAATACATAATTGTTCTATTAGTGAAGCATCAATATAAAACAGAAAAAAAATAACATAACGAGGGTAGGAATTTTCCCACGCTAATTGTTATATAATTAGAAACTATTGATATGCAAAAAGAACTCTTAATACAGAAATGGTTAGATGGCGA
>CBDUPN010000220.1:0-2698 GCA_965369125.1 uncultured Aureibaculum sp.
AAACCATCTGTAAACTGGGTATTGAAATTAAATCTGGCAGAGTAATACCAATTGCTTAAAGTATCTTTTCTATAGCCAAAAGTAGAATTTATTTGCAGCTTATCATCTGTTTTTCTAAGGCCAATATCTTGTTGTTGGTTAAGGCCATACCGTGCAAAAATTTCATTTTTCCAAACCGTATATATTTTTTTGTATTCCCTTACCAATGAAACTTTTATTAATCCCGAAATAGAATTATTACCACCGGCATTCCAATTTACAAAGGCTGCTTCACTAATATCTAATCCAATACTATTTTTGTTCTTCCACCAAACAGGATCTTCTGCAAACTTGGCAGGCTTAATTTTTAACTGTTTAATAGGGTTCAGTACCTTTAAAGTATCGATGATCAAACGCCTTTTGGCATAAACTAAATTTTTGACCTTTGGAATTGGGATATAGGCGGTATCCTTGGTTATCGAGTTTACGCTCATTCGAAAACGAGGAAGATAATCTGTTTTACCCGTAAGAGAATCATAATTAATGACATAAAACGGACGTAATAATGAGTCCTGCATCACTAATACAGAATCCATTTTTTTTATTGTTAAAGTAGTGTCTATAACTTTGCTAACCTGCAAACTATCACTTACTTGAGAAAATAAAAAAGTGCTATAGAATAATATTAAAAAAACGGTAAATACCTTTTTTTTCATATGCTAAAATTAAGCCCACGAAGATATTAATTTTTTTATATTTTGAAGATCAAGGTCAATAGAGGTAAATAATTCAGCGGTTTTTCCATGTTCAATGAACTTATCTGGAATTCCCAGTCTTTTTATTTTTTTATTATGATAATTATGGTCTTGTGAAAATTCAAGCACGGCACTTCCAAAGCCTCCAATAAGTGAGCCATCCTCAATGGTTATTATTTTATTAAACTTTTTAAAGATTCCGTGTAATAGTTCTTCATCCAGTGGTTTTACAAAACGCATGTTATAATGGGCTATCCGGTCACTATTTTCTATTTCTTTGCATAACTTTATTATGGTATTTCCGATACTGCCTATACTCAAAATCGCAATATCATCACCCTCCTTTATAATTTCACCTTTGCCAATTTCTATATTCGAAAAAGGTACATGCCAATTTTGTTTCTCACCTTTACCTCTGGGGTAGCGAATGGCAATGGGATTTACTACACCCAACTGAGCCGTATACATCATATTTCTAAGTTCAATTTCATTAAGCGGGGCAAATACTATCATATTTGGAATGCATCTTAAATATGAAATATCAAAAACCCCATGATGTGTAGCGCCGTCTTCACCTACTAATCCGGCACGGTCAAGACAAAAAATAACGGGGAGATTTTGTAAAGCAACGTCATGAATTACTTGATCGTAAGCACGCTGTAAAAACGTAGAATAGATGTTACAAAAAGGGATTAAACCTTGAGTGGCCATGCCTGCAGCCAAAGTCACTGCATGTTGTTCTGCGATGCCAACATCAAAGGCCCGGTTGGGAATTTCCTCAAGCATAAATTTCATAGAACTCCCGGTTGGCATAGCCGGTGTAATACCTACGATCTTCTTGTTTTTCTTAGCCAATTCCACCAGGGTCAAACCAAATACATCCTGATATTTCGCAGGTTGTTCTACGAGTTTCTCAGGAATTAAATCGCCGGTTTTAGCATCAAATTTACCGGGCGCATGATATTTAACTTGATCTTGTTCTGCTTTTTGTAACCCTTTACCCTTTGTCGTTATAATATGCAAAAAACGAGGCCCCTTAACATGTTTTAATCGATTCAACTCTGCTAAAATCGCATTCATATCATGACCATCGATCGGGCCCGAGTAATCAAAATTCAAGGCCTCAATAATATTTTTTTTACGAACCCTTTTATCAGTCTTGATGTTTGTTAAGTAATTTTTTAATGCACCTACGCTTGGGTCAATACCCATGGCATTATCATTTAAAATGATCAATAAGTTAGCTTCAGAAACTCCGGCATGGTTTAAGCCTTCGAAGGCCATGCCACTCGCTATACTGGCATCGCCAATAACGGCAATGTGATTTTTGTTTTTATCACCTTTGATGTTTGACGCTATAGCCATTCCCAAAGCTGCTGATATGGATGTTGAAGAATGCCCAACTCCGAAAGGATCATAAATACTTTCTTCTCTTTTAGGAAAACCAGAGATACCACCTAATTGCCTGTTGGTATCAAAAATATTTTTTCTTCCGGTAAGGATCTTATGACCATAAGCTTGATGACCTACATCCCATACCAACAGGTCATGAGGTGTATTAAAAACATAGTGCAAGGCAATAGTTAATTCTACTACACCTAAACTCGCCCCTAAATGCCCTTCTTTTGCGGAGACAATATCAATGATAAATTCGCGCAATTCTATTGCTAATCGCGGGAGCTTTTCAGGTTCCAATTTGCGCAGATCTTTGGGATCAGAAATATGGTCTAAAAGTTTATAAGACATGGTGCAAATGTACGAGTTGAAAACGACATGAATCATATAAATTTTAAAGTCGAATATTATTTTCAACCCGGAAAAAAGATTATTGATTAATTTCGAAATCGTATTTTTACTAAAAATATAGCTATGCTAAATCCATTTGATGACGTCTATTTTATGAAGCGCGCACTCCAAGAGGCAGAAACGGCATTCGAAAAGAATGAAGTACCTATTGGTGCCGT
>CBDUPN010000221.1:0-2685 GCA_965369125.1 uncultured Aureibaculum sp.
TCTTTAATAAAAGTATATTGGGTTTCATCTACAAAGGCATCATTCTCATCTTCACTATAAGTATAACCGTTAGCGGCATAATCATCCGGATCTAAGGGTACCCATCCGGGAGCGACAGTAGGTGATAAATTTAAGGCGGCATCGATGATCTCGTCAACATAAACACCGGGGTTTTTACTTAAAGCATTAGCTATAAGAGACGATTCAATACCAAAACCCAAACGGTTATGCAAATGCCTAACCTTTATGGCATCCCAAGGATTGTCAATACTAGGGACAAAAACTGTTAGTGGGGAGGTATTACATGACAAGTAATTAATAATCATATGTTTACCTTTTTGAACTAGTTATAACGGTTAGAATACCGTTTATAGTATGAGACGAATATAATTTCTAAATCTAAAGAAAAGCTAAATGATACTTTTCAAAGTATAAAAACATAGATATTATCTTTGCCCTAATACACTTCTTTTTCTCTTAAAAAATAATTTATAGATAAGCCAAAGGTTTTATTTTTCCATGTATTTCCTTCAGTATTTACAATATTTGATAATCCATTATAATAATTAAGCCGAACCTTAATTCTCTTTTTAATTAAAAGCCCTGCACCTACATTAGCACCCATTGCGATTCGATTTATATCTGCGTCACTGCCAATATCTAATCGTATGGTTTCTTCATCATTTTCTACAATAGCCCTCATATTATAACCAATATTAATGCCGGCATCGACAAAGAATTGGAAGTTTCTATTATTCCAATTTAAATAATAGCCGAAATTAACGGGTATCTCAACATTATCAATCCCCCATTTCTCGTTAGTCGTATTGATCCCTCTTCTGCTAATGGCCTTAAATTCTCTCCTGTTAAATTCAAAACCCAGACGAACATATAAGTTTTCAGAAAGATCTCGTTCTGCCAAATAACCTACATTAAAACCCAATGCACCGCTGGGTTCTGCTGATTCATTAATACGAAATTCAGCATTGGTAAGATTTGCACCTGCAACTAAGCCGTGATAGAATTGACTATAAGATATATAGGATACGAAGAATAAGAAGAAAAATACTCCTTTATTTAACAAATTTCTGGTCTGTTCTCCCATGGCTATTTCTTTCAATATCTATTATTTGTTTAACCTTGGGGAGTTTATTTACTTTAAAAAAACGCTCGATCTTATGGTTTAGTATATTAACAAGCTAACAACTTTGTATTATTAGCATTAATGTGATCAGCGTTTTACCCATTCAACCTCATTATATTGTTAAAAACTGTTAATTTTTTGCTTTTTAATCAAAAAAATGTATATTAAGTAAGTATAGAATAAACAATATTCATCTTTCAATATTGTTTCGATCGATCTGAGATCTGTAAATTCTATCATGATTTATTGAAAATCATCTACATTTTAAAATCCTATCAAAATCGAATGTATTAAAATCATGAAGGTTATTTATTAACCAATAGGATTTGAATAAAAATAATATTAATCAATAAAAACTTATTAAACATGGAAACACTTAAAAGAGAAAAATTTAAAAAACCCTTTAGAAAATTGGGATTTACTTATTTAGAAACCGCAGAAATCGTTGTTGCGCTAAATCAGCTAATGGCCAACTATTATGTTCATTATCATAAATTAAGAAACTTTCACTGGAATGTTGAAACCCAAGATTTTTTTGAGTTACACCAGGAATTTGAAAATGAGTACAATACAGTTATAGAAAATATTGACATCATTGCAGAAAGGATTCGCGTATTTGGCCTGAAACCATCAATGAGTATTAAGGAAATGCAAGACTTATCTGAAATTAAAGAAGTTAAAGCTGATAACATGTCGCCCATAGCTATGGTAACAGAAGTGTTGAAGGATTTTGATATTTTGCATAACAAAATGTTAGATGTATTAAATGCTGCTTTAGATACGGGTGATAATGTTACAGAGCAAATGGTGACAGATTTTATGCGTAAACTCGAAAAAAGAAATTGGATGTTCACCTCCTGGTGTAAATAATATTGATTCCATTATCAATCATTTTGAGTTGTCAAAATATTCAACCTTGCCAAAACCACGTTTATCAGCGTGGTTTTTGTTTTCTGATAGTGTTAAACTGATCCGAGTAAATGAGCCGGAATTAGTCTGGTTACAGGTGTTGCAATCACTTTTTTTTAATTTTCAACTTATAAAATGTTGTCATTTAACCTTGCTTGATGATATAGAAAATTTCGCAATTTTTAAATAATTCTATAAAAATAAAATAATAAATTATTGTTAATATTGTTTAACAATACATATTTTTTATTAAACATATTGTATATTTGTTCATAAATTTAATAAGATGGCAAAAAAGAAAAAAATTACAAGTACCGAGATTATTTCATATTATATGAAATATGTGCTCGAACATGAAAAGAAACCGACTTCAGTATATAGCTTTTCTAATGCGAACAATTTTGAAGAGGCCACATTTTATGAACATTTTGGAAGTTTTGAAGCATTAGAGCAATCAATTTTTAAAGCTTTTTATGATAATACATTATCTGTTCTGGAGAAAAATAATGATTATCAATCGTTTGATGCAAGAAATAAGTTGCTCAGCTTTTACTATACATTTTTCGAAGTTCTTACTGCAAATAGAAGTTATGTGGTTTCGGTGTTAGACCAGCAAAAAAATGATCTAAAAA
>CBDUPN010000222.1:0-2669 GCA_965369125.1 uncultured Aureibaculum sp.
ATAGCCATTGGCATGATAATAACGAAATTGACTGTCTTCTATGTCAAACCGGTCTTTTTCCCGGGTTACGTCATATCGTTGTTCTAATTGAGAAACGGTTTTGGTTTGTTTGGTATGATAACACATAATTCATGCAACAGATGTTCTGTATAAAAATAAGACAAATTTCTAGATCTCTACATTTTTGATGGACTGCAATTCCACTTTCAGTTCTCTGAACATGTCAACAATACTGCTCAACTTTAATTCATCTTTGTTATATTCCTGGGTATTGATACAGCAGGTAAATTGCCAAAGCTCGATCACATCTTCAATTTTAACTTCAAAAGGGGCGTATCTTTTATTATCAGAATACAATAGCAAGCTCTTACGGTCTTTCATTCTATTATATACCCTTTTATACACCAGGCCGTCTTCTTTGGTCAATACAATATAGGTGCGGCCGTCTTTTACATCTTGTATGTCTTCGATGAATTTGGCAACGACAAAAGATCCGTCTTTTACAGGCAACATAGAATCCCCCTTGATAGGGAAGGCCCTGTGGGTACCTGTGGGTAAAAAGGGCAATTTAATTTTTTGCAACTGTTCTATATATTCAGGATCGGCATAACCATTGAGGTAACCCGCAGAGGCTTGTGCGGGAATGATCTCGATCAGGTCTTCATTATTTTCATTAACGGTAATTGGAAAAAGTACCCTTTTGTTTCCGATCTCAATAAAGGAGGTATCTTTTGCCATCCTCAGGTCATTTTTGATCAATATATCTATAGGGATATTGAAATAGTTAGACAGATCGATAAGCCTGTCGATAGGAGGTTCTGACCTGCCTTCCTCATACGAACTTACCATAGACCTTGTCCAGCCCAGTTCTTCGGCAAAATGTTCCTGAGAATGTTCTCTCAACACTCTCAAATGGCGGATGTTTGTTTGGATAAATTTCATTATAAAGGTGTTATCATATTAAAATTATAGAACATTTATTTCATATTGCTACAAATATAGGCAATAATTGCTACAAATAATAGCTAAATTTGTTAAAAGTTTATAGCCTTTATTTTGTACATCAATTGTCATACATATTACAGCCTTCGATATGGTACCATAAAACCGGTAGAATTGCTTTATATGGCAGCCGAAGCAGGTATAGAAACACTTGCCTTGACGGATATCAATAATACTTCGGCATGCCTGGATTTTGTCCGATTATCTGCAAAACATAACATAAAACCGGTAATAGGGGTAGATTTTAGAAATGGTGTTGAGCAACAATTTATAGTATTGGCAAAAAGCAATCACGGATTTCAACAGATCAATACCTACCTGTCTGCTTTTTTACATGATAACAGCTTAAAGTTTCCCGATCGTGCCCCCCAAATAGAAGATACTTTTGTGATCTATCCTTATGTACACGACAAAATATATGATTTACGTCCTAATGAATATCTGGGTGTAAGGCCCGAAGATCTTAACAAATTAAGGTTTTCAGTATGGAATATGCAGCGCCATAAGTTAGTGGTGTTGCAACCCGTCTCTTTTCAAAACAAAAAGGCTTTTAATACCCACAGGCTCTTGCGGGCTATCGACAATAACACCCTGCTAAGCAAGCTTCCCCTCGAAGAACAAGGGCTTGAGACCGACCGCTTGCTTCCGCCTGACGAATTGTATGCCATCTATAAAGAGTATCCTGAACTGATCGAAAACACAAAACAATTATTGGCAAAATGCCATATTAGTTTTGACTTTTCGCAAACCACCCCCAACAATCAAAGGTCTTATACCAATAACGAAGCTTTAGACTATCGGTTATTAGAGAGATTGACCTATAAAGGATTGGCATATCGCTATCAAAACCCGAATGAGGCTATTTATTCACGGATTAAAAAAGAACTTCATATTGTGAAGGAAAAAGGCTTTGTATCGTATTTTTTGATCAATTGGAAAATTTTAAAATACGCACGCAGCAAAGGCTATTTCTATGTAGGCCGCGGTAGCGGAGCCAATAGTATTGTGGCTTATCTATTACGCATTACGGATGTTGACCCTATAGAGTTAGACCTGTATTTTGAACGTTTTATAAACTTATACCGCAAAAACCCGCCTGATTTCGATATCGATTTTTCATGGACCGACCGTGATGATATTACCCAATTTATCTTTAAGAGGTTTAAAAATACGGCATTGATTGCAGTGTATAATACTTTTAAATTCAAGGCTTCTGTCCGTGAGCTGGGAAAAGTATTCGGCTTGCCTAAAACCGAAATGGACGTACTCAGCAGGGGGAAATATCATTACGATCAATTAGACAGGTTATCGCAATTGGTATTGAAGTACAGTAAGTACATTCAAGGCTTTCCGAATTACCTGGGGATCCATGCCGGAGGTATCCTGATCTCAGAAAAACCCATTCATTTTTATACGGCCACTTTTTTACCACCCAAAGGGTTTTCTACCACCCAATTCGATATGGTCGTAGCCGAAGATATAGGCCTGTATAAGTTTGATATCTTAAGTCAGCGCGGACTGGGAAAAATTAAAGAAGCAGTTGAGATTGTTAAATATAACCATTTAAACAACAATAATATAGATATTCATGATATTAAACGGTTTAAGGAAGATGAACGCATTAAATATCTATTAAAGAATGCCAAGGCCATAGGTTGTTTTTATGT
>CBDUPN010000223.1:0-2647 GCA_965369125.1 uncultured Aureibaculum sp.
AAGGCATGATCCAGAAAGTACTACTAACACCATTTCAAAAATTTGTAAAAATTGAGAGCTTTAGTGGGATTTTGTTATTCAGCGCAACCATTGTTGCAATGATTTGGGCAAATTCTGGTTTTGGTGATACCTATCAATCTTTATGGCAATACAAAATTGGATTTAGTTCTCAAAATTTTGAATTAACCAAGCCTCTAATTTTATGGGTCAATGATGGTTTAATGGCCATATTTTTCTTTTTAATAGGTCTCGAAATTAAAAGAGAATTATTAATTGGAGAATTAAATTCTGTAAGGAAGGCTACATTTCCTTTATTTGCTGCAGTCGGAGGTATGTTCATTCCATTGGCTATTTTTCTCTTTCTAAATCAAAACCCTGAAACCGCAGATGGTTGGGGCATACCCATGGCTACTGATATCGCGTTCTCATTAGCTATTCTTAAACTCTTAGGAGATAAAGTTCCATTAAGTTTAAAGATATTCCTTACAGCCTTTGCAATAGTAGACGATTTAGGAGCTGTTCTCGTAATAGCCATATTTTATAGTGCTGGTGTTGATTGGATGTTGATATTATACGCAATAATTGCCCTAATTATATTATTTGTATTATCAAAGAAAGGATACTTTTCAAAATATTTTACCTTATTTGTTGGGATCATTATCTGGTTCTTGTTCCTAAAATCAGGAATTCATCCTACCATAGCGGGTGTACTGCTGGCATTTACCATCCCAATAAGGCAAAAAATAGATGTTCATACTTTTGTGGAGAATCTCAAAAGTATTTCCAAAAGTATTACGGATACAAAAAGTAGTGAGCAATTATTGCTTACTAAAGATCAAATGGAACAGATCGACAATTTAGAAGAATTGACAGAAAAATTCCATTCCCCATTACAGCACCTTGAATACAAGTTACACAATTGGGTAGCATATTTTATTATGCCTGTATTTGCACTTGCCAACTCAGGGGTAGCTTTTAGTGCAGATATGGATTTAAATATGCCATTGGTTATCAATATTGCCATAGCCTTATTTATAGGAAAATTTATTGGTATTACGTTTCTGTCACTATTGAGCGTTAAATTAAAAATTGCTCAGTTACCGGAAAATGTTAATTACTGGCAGGTAGTTGGAATATCAATTTTAGCCGGAGTAGGTTTTACCATGTCTATATTCATAGCTAATTTGGCATTTACCGAAAATCCTGTTTTTATTGATTCTGCGAAAGTTGGAATAATCATTGGCTCTTTTATATCAGGAATTATAGGTTACCTGATCTTAAAATTTAATAGTAAATGATAGCCCTTTAAGCGAAAGAATCAAGATCTATTTTATTTTAATCTATTTTGAGTAATAACAAATAATACTGAAAAGAATAAAAGCAATTATCAATTTAAAAAGTTGAACTTTGTTATCTTTGTACATAAGACGTTTATAACGTTCCTTCATTGGGAATAATCAATAATAATTAATCAACAAAATAAATATATTATGACAATCAGAAATGCAAAAGCTCTTTGGAATGGTACTTTAAAAGAGGGTAAAGGGGTAATGAATTTTAGTAACTACAGTGGGCCATTTACTTTTGCCTCTCGTTTTGAGACTGGAAAAGGCACCAATCCTGAAGAATTGGTAGGGGCTGCTCAGGCAGGGTGTTATTCGATGTTCCTTTCTGCACTTATTAGTGGAGAAGGACTTAACCCAAAAAGTATAGAAACACAAGCCAACGTTACTCTTGGTAAGGACGATTCGGGGCCATGTATCACTAATATTACCTTAATATGTAATGTGGAATGCGACGGTTTATCACAAGCAAAATTTAAAGAATTATCGTTAGCCGCCAAAGAAAAATGTCCGATCTCGAGATTGTATGCCGGTGGTACTGCGAAGATCGAATTGGATGCGAAATTAGCTGGTTAATCAATTAATTTAATTTCGGTTAAAAATTAAAAACCTCGATAATTCTTTGATAAGAATTATCGAGGTTTTTTTATATAAAACTTAAGTTCTTAGATTCTACTCTGATAGGTATATAAATCGTAATATCTGCCTTTCTTTGATATGAGTTCGGCATGCTTACCACGCTCAACAATATTACCATCTTCGATAACTAAAATTTGATCCGCCTGTTGAATGGTACTTAGCCTGTGCGCAATCACAAAGGTAGTTCGGTCTTGCATTAACTTTCGTAAACTTTTCTGAATGTAAGATTCACTTTCTGTGTCTAAATTTGAAGTTGCCTCGTCTAAAATGATGATCTTAGGATCGGCTAATAAAGCCCTGGCGATAGATATACGCTGTCGCTGGCCTCCCGAAAGTTTCACCCCTCGCTCTCCTATTACTGTATCCAACCCTTCTTCAAACCTGTCGGTAAACTCGTTTACATAAGCTCCTTTTACTGCCTCCATTACTTCTTCTTCATTGGCATTAGCACGTGCAAAAAGTATATTTTCACGGATAGTGCCTTCATAAAGAAAATCATCTTGTAGTACTACGCCCAATCGACTTCTAAAACTACTGAGATTAACAGTTGAGAGATCGATTCCATCCAAGGTTACCATACCTTCAACAGGATTTAGGAAAGTTGCAGCCAATCCGGCGATGGTAGATTTTCCAGAACCAGAAGATCCTACCAAGGCAGTCACACT
>CBDUPN010000224.1:0-2615 GCA_965369125.1 uncultured Aureibaculum sp.
GGGTTCTCATTGGCATCAAGAAAAATCATATCATTTTTATTCCCCTTGAAGTCATCACGTGCAGAGGAATACGGTTTTAACAACTTCACATTCTCTCTTACAAGGCTATTTAGGTCAAAATTACGCATCTTTCAAACTATTTAAACGCAAGGTTACCGCATTTTTATGAGCCATTAAGCCCTCTGCTTCTGCCATTAATTCAATGGCATTACCAATATTTTTTATGCCCTCTTTGGAAATTTTCTGAAATGTTATACTTTTCAAAAAGCTATCTAGATTAACACCACTGTACTGTTTTGCATAGCCATTGGTGGGTAAAGTGTGATTTGTTCCCGAAGCATAATCGCCTGCGCTTTCGGGGGTATACTTACCAATAAACACGGAGCCTGCATTTTCAATACCATTTACATAAAAAGCCTCGTTTTTAGTACATATAATTAAATGTTCAGGAGCATAATTATTTATGAGTTCAAGGGCTAGACCATCATTTTCTAAAAAGATCATTTTTGAATTTTTTAAGGCTTTTTCGATAATAGTCTTTCTAGGAAGCAGTTTTACTTGTTCGTTTAATTCTTTTTCAACTTTGCCTAAGAACTCTTCGGAAGTTGCAACCAATATAACCTGACTATCAGTACCATGCTCTGCCTGAGAAATAAGGTCGGAAGCAACGAATGAAGCATCGGCAGAGTCATCGGCAACAACCAATAATTCTGAAGGCCCGGCAGGCATATCAATGGAAACGCCAAATTTAGTAGCGATTTGCTTTGCCACAGTAACATATTGATTACCGGGACCAAAGATCTTAGATACTTTCGGAATATTTTTTGTGCCAAATGTCAAGCCTGCTATTGCTTGAATGCCACCTGCTTTAATAATTTTTGTTACACCACAAAGATGTGCGGCATATAATATAGCGGCATTGACATTTCCTTTTTTGTTTGGAGGTGTACATAATACTATCTCCTTGCAACCAGCTATATAGGCTGGTATAGCAAGCATCAGCACCGTTGAAAATAAGGGGGCAGTGCCTCCCGGTATGTAAATTCCAACTTTTTGTATAGGCCGTTTTTCTTGCCAACATTCTACACCTTTACTGGTTTCTAATGCTATTTTTTGAGTAATTTGAGCTTTATGGAACTTAGTAATGTTAGTTTTGGCCAGTTTTATAGCATCTTTTAAGTTAGATGGGACTGCTTTAATAGCTTCTTCTATTTCTAAGTCAGAAACCAACGGATTACTTAAGCGAATTCCGTCAAAAAAGTTTGTGTATTTAGCAATGGCCTTATCACCTTTAATTTTTACCTCCTTGAATATTTCATACACGGTAGGCTCAATGTCTTCTACTGTTAAAGTTGGTCTTTTTAATATTTTCGACCAGTCTTTTTTTGATGGATTATATATTTTCTTCATTTTGCTTTATTATAAAACCATTTTTTCGATTGGACATACCAAAATGCCTTCTGCTCCAACCATTTTCAGTTCATCTATTACTTCCCAAAATTTATCTTTATTGATAACAGTATGAATAGAACTCCAGCCATCTTCAGCCAATGGAAGTACAGTTGGACTTCTCATACCAGGCAAAATTTTCGTAATCGCTTTTATTTTGTCGTTGGGTGCATTCATTAATACGTACCTCGAGTCTCTTGCTTTAAGTACAGATCTCATTCGAAACTGAAGCTTTTGCAAAATCTCATTTTTCTCTTCCGTTAATTTTGGTGCAATGGCTAGTACAGCTTCACTTTTGAGTAATATTTCAACTTCGCGTAAATTATTTTTAAAAAGCGTACTTCCGCTAGAAACAATGTCGAATATGGCATCAGCTAAACCAATATTTGGTGCTATTTCTACCGAACCATTAATAATATGCAATTCGGCTTTAATGCCTTTTTCGTTTAAATAATCTTGCAATGTATTCGGATACGAAGTAGCAATCCGTTTATCTCTCAGGTCTTGTATAGAGTTGTATATAAAACCTTTTGGAACGGCTATCGATACACGGCATTTAGAAAAACCCAATTTCTCAACCACTTCTAGTTCTTTGCCTTTTTCAAATAGGAGATTTTCACCAATGATAGCTGCATCTACTACTCCATCTTTTAGGTATTGAGGAATATCGCTATTTCTAAGATATAAGATTTCTAAAGGAAAATTACGCGCAGCTGCCTTTAACTGATCACGGCCATTATCAATTGCAATTCCGCAATCCTTTAAAATTGACAAGGAATCTTCATTTAATCTTCCAGATTTCTGAATGGCTATTTTTAATTTACTCATTTTATGTTTTGTTTTGTTTGAGTAAATCTGCGAAGAAATTATTGATTTGAAATCAAAAAACCCGCTTGACTTACTCAAACGGGTTTAAAATATATTTTTAATTTAATCAATACATCTTTAGCTCGCTTGAAAACAAGTATTATAATGATGATGATGTAATTGATTAAAATTCATTTTTAATAAATAATTAGGCAAATTTAAAGGAATAAATAATTATAATACAAACATTTTGACCTTTTTTTTTAAGTTTTTAACTTATTCATTTCTAAATGTTCATTTTTGGCATGTCTAAAACCATATTGCCACCATTTTGCCATTATTTTTTTATCAAATATCAA
>CBDUPN010000225.1:0-2600 GCA_965369125.1 uncultured Aureibaculum sp.
AGACAGGTTCTCGCCTACCTCTGAAAATCCTCCCGCGCCAAGGCGTGGCGGGACGGATTTTCAGTCGCAACGGAATCAAAGCCAGAAACGTTGCTTGTAATTGCGGATAAAATTGATAGATTTATAAATATTAATATTTTAAATGGGGTGAAACTATTAAATAATAAAACAGGAAAATTATCTGGAAGATTTAGTTCCAAAAGAAAAGTCTAAATTAATTGACAAATTCCAAGTTGACTTCCACTCTATTCCGATTAAAAATTGAATCGGTTTGATTTTGAGAAAAAAACTGGATTTGAGAATTGAACATAATAACACAATGTAATGGTTTTAAAATTATAAAATATTATGGCCACAAAAAACTTTAAAAAAAATGAACCTTTAGTTTTAAAGATTATTTATTGGATTGCAATTATTTCTTTATTTATTCATATTTATGGTTTCTCGATTTTTGATAATGAACTGGATAAAATATTTTCAATTATTGGTTGGGGAGGAATGGCTTTATTTTTTATAAGATTGATTATTTTTAAAAGAAAAAATGTAAGTGATTAATTTAACAAAATCAAAAGCTAGCAACAATGTATAAAATTTATACTCAAATTTAAACTAAATACAAACCGACAAACATTAATCTAACAATTTGCTACGTCCGAAAAATCTCCGATTTTCCAGTTGCACAGATCTTATAAAAATACGGTTGTAGCTAATACAAACCAAACCATAAATAATGAAACTAAATAAATTGATTCAGCATTTCCAGAAGTTGAATGACAATATAGAGGATGCCAATTTCAAAAATTCTGTTAGAAAAGTAATAAGCCTTTTAGAACAAATCTTAGAAAAGGACTTACCAACTGAGGAGAAAGAGAAAATTCAGACACTTATTAGTCCTTATCTCGAGAATGTACAAACTGATAAGGACTTAAAGCTAGGTTTAAAGAAACTGAGAAAATCATTAATAGGAGACTTTGGATTCGTACCTTCAAACTATTACTTAACATTAGGAATTGGAGTCGGACTAGCTCTTGGAACTGCCCTTGGTATTTCATTTGGAGTCCCCTTTGATAATGGAATCGAATTCGGACCAATGATAGGTTCTGGAATAGGGTTGATTGGGGGACTTGTTATCGGGATGTTCTTGGATAAGAAAAAAGAATCTGAAGATCGGATTTTGAGGAATCTATAAATTAAATATTAGCTACAACATTTTATAAATGTAATGCTGGCTAGAGGTGCTAAATATAAACTAATTGAATATTAACAAACATAAGGCTAAACCGAAAGGGAAGTATTTCTAATCCCTCACTACCCTTATACTAGACCGTTAGCCTTCATGCAAGAACTAATAAACATTTAAAACAAACATAGACGTAAATTATATTAAGAAAAATGATTAAATCTTTCAAAAAATCTATCAACACAGAAGATATTGTTCAGGTAATAGTTGGGTCCTCTGCATTGACTGTTCCTGTTGCATTCTCAGAAGAATCTTGGAGACTTAGCGAAACGTTACCTTTACTTAATGTAATTGTACTTATTTTTTTATCCTTATTATTTATAAGTTTATACTCTATTCAAGGAATATTTCAAGGAGAAATAAAGCACAGATTATCTCATTTCGTTTTACGAATCATAATTGATTATGGAGTTGCCCTTATTATCGTTTTTATTGTTCTATTTGCACTTAACAGAATGCCAATTTTAGATGACCCCATAATTGCCTTGAAAAGAATAATAATACTTGGTTTTCCTGCATCTATGGGAGGAGTCATTGTTGATGGGTTAGATAAAGAATAATTAGATATTGGTAAACCTCTATTTGTGTCACAAATAAAAACATGAGAAAAGCACGAAAGCCTGCCTACCGCAGGAAGGCACAACAAGGTGCCTGCCCGCCTCAATATATAATTAATGCGCCAGAGGCGGACAGGTTGCTGGGTCGTGGTCTACTCGTAAAATTCCGAAGGAATTTTCTCTGGCTCGTGAATGTTTGCTAAATTAGTTGCTGAAACACCTGCCCGCTGTTTACCCGCCGCCGGAGGGCAGGCAGGCGCAACAGAATTATAAACGAACATGTTGTATACAATTTAAAAACCACATCAAATGACAGAAATAAAATACCCTAGATCATTTTCGCACATTGGAATAACTGTTCCCGAAATACACAAAGCTGTAGAATTTTATAAGGATATTATGGGATGGTATGTGATAATGACACCATCTACAGTAAAAAAAGAAAGTAATACCGCTATTGGACAAATGTGTATCGATGTTTTTGGAGTGAATTGGGAAGAATTCGAAATCGCTCATATGTCAACGTCAGACGGAATTGGAATTGAGCTTTTTTCGTTCCCACATGGCAAAAAAGAAGCACCGGAATTCAATCCGTTCAACACAGGGCTTTTCCACTTTTGTGTTCAAGACCCAGACATCGAAAATTTGACCAAAAGAATAGTAGAAGCAGGTGGTAAGCAGAGAATGCCAATACGAGAATATTATCCTAATGAAAAGCCTTATAAAATGGTTTATGTAGAAGACCCATTTGGTATCGTATTTGAAATTTATACGCACAGCTACGAATTGACATATTCATCAGG
>CBDUPN010000226.1:0-2581 GCA_965369125.1 uncultured Aureibaculum sp.
TCACCTCCTGTTCCACAAAGATCTACGGCATTATAATCGGAGAAATCAACCGCCAAACACAATTCCAATAATGCATCCCTAAAACCTTCCAACTCTTCTAAGGTAATACTACGCATCATATAAACCGTTAAGAAAGAAGCAATCTGACTTTGGTTATAATCGCCTTTAGAAATATTTACCAATACCCTTTTTGCCTCCTCTTTAGAGATGGTTTCGTGATTGATCAATCTATTTAATAATTCTCTCATTTTTTATGTCATAGGTTGTTAAAACAAGATAACAATCCTTTAATTATTTATCCAATTCTTTAATATTTGTTTACCCTTTGGTGTTAATACGGATTCGGGGTGAAACTGTACGCCTTTTACATCATATCTTTTATGCCGTAAAGACATGACCTGCCCATTTTTATCAAAAGAAGTTGCTTCCAGCTCTTCCGGTAAATTCGTGTCGACTACCCACGAGTGGTATCTTCCAACTTCAATGGTTTTTTCCAATCCGGCGAATAAGGGTTCATCATCAACCGAAATATGGGCCTGGGTAGCTACCCCATGATAGACTGTATCTAAATTGATGATCTTGCCACCATATACCTCTCCAATCGCCTGTTGCCCCAAGCAAACGCCTAAAATGCTTTTAGAATCCCCAAATACTTTGATAATAGGTTTCAAAAGACCCGCTTCATCTGGAATTCCAGGACCCGGTGATAACAATATTTTGTCAAAAGGTTCTATATCTTTAAGAACAAGTTGATCGTTGCGTTTTACCGTAACTTCACATCCTAGATCTTCTAAATAATGGACCAAATTATAGGTAAAACTATCGTAATTATCTATGACCAATACTTTTTTCATTATATCCTTTCTGCAATTTGTAGGGCATTTGTTAACGCGCCTAGTTTATTATATACTTCCTGTAACTCATTATCTGGATCAGATTTAGATACCAATCCTGCACCTGCTTGCCAGTGTAGTTCATGATTCTTACTTAAAAAAGTACGTATCATTATGGCATGATTAAAGTTACCTTTAAAATCCATAAATCCGATAGCGCCACCATAAAAATTTCTACTTGTTTTCTCATATTTTTCGATGAGCTGCATAGCCATATGTTTAGGAGCCCCACTTAAGGTACCTGCCGGGAAGGTATCTGCCACAATCTGCATTGTTGTTGTATCCGGATTTTTTTTACCAGTTACTTTACTTACTAAATGTATTACATGTGAGAAAAACTGAACCTCTCTGTAAGTATCTACCTTAACTTCACTGCCATGCCTGCTAAGATCATTTCGGGCCAGATCAACTAACATCACATGCTCACTATTCTCTTTTTCATCAATAGCCAATTGCTTGGCGAGTTCTGTATCCTTTTCATCGTTACCGGTTCGTTTGAATGTTCCAGCTATGGGGTGAATTTCGGTCTGGTCATCTTTTACAACTAGCTGTGCTTCCGGTGAGCTACCAAATATCTTAAAATTGCCATAATCGAAATAGAATAAATATGGCGACGGGTTAATACTTCTTAGAGCACGGTAAACATTAAACTCATCGCCCTTAAAAGATTGTTTGAATTTTTTAGATAATACCAATTGAAATACATCACCGCGAGCACAATGTTTTTTAGCTAGATTCACATGGTTTTTATACTCTTGGTCAGTGAGATTTGAAGTAATATCTCCTTCTATCAAAAAATTAAAAGTAGTAAAATTCCGCGCCTTTATTAAGTGGTGAATTTCATCAATATTGTTCTCGGCATTATAGCAATGTGCAAATATATAAGCATCATTTTTAAAGTGGTTTATCGCAATTATATTCTGATAAACAGCATAATAAATATCAGGAATATTTAGATCTCCTTCTTTTTTAGCAATCTCGATATCTTCGAAATATCTCACAGCATCGTATCCAATATACCCAAATAATCCGTTATTGATGAATTTAAAAGATGTGTCTTGTTTGACTTCAAATAGTTTTGCAAAATCATCTAACACTTGAGGGATATTAGTTTCCTTATCAATGGTGTTTTCAATTGTGTTGCCATCCGGAAAGGTCTGAATGATCTTTTCATCAATTATTTCGATCGAGGCTATTGGGTTGCAGCAGATATAAGAAAAACTATTATCATTCGCATGATAATCACTACTCTCCAGTAGAATGCTATTTGGGTATTTATCTCTAATTTTCAAATAAACACTCACCGGCGTAATGGTATCGGCAATGATCTTTTTATAATGTGTCTTTAATTTAAATGTCATTATATTATGCTATAAAAAAAGGCTTGTCGTGATTGACAAGCCTTTGTATTTTGAATTTAAATATACGATTGGTCTAGCTCACGATCTTTGATTTCGTAAGTTCCACCACCAAGTATTATTTAAATTTGTATTCATTTATTTTCTTAAAGAGACAAATGTAAAAACTTTTTTAAATTAAAAAAATTAAATCTACTTTTTATACTTCAATTTGAAATAGATAAGCATTAAAACCAGCAATCCTGTAATGATATTTGCCAACTTAATAGCAAAACTTTCAATCACATAACCGTAGATAAACCACAGCACGATACCCGTGAATAAGACGAG
>CBDUPN010000227.1:0-2576 GCA_965369125.1 uncultured Aureibaculum sp.
CTAATTAACATTAATTAATGAAGTTTTATAATACAAACAAATCTTTACAAGAAGACATCTTAAGATTGAAAAACAAAACTACTATTGGGTTTGTTCCAACCATGGGTGCCTTACATAAAGGACATTTATCATTAATAAAAAGGGCTAAAAAAGAAAATGAATTTATTGTAGTAAGTATTTTTGTGAATCCAACACAATTTGACAAAAAAGAAGATTTGGACCAATATCCAAGAACCTTAGAAAAAGATTTAGAATTATTAAAATCGGTTGATTGCGATGCCGTTTTTGTTCCTGAAGTAGACGATATTTATAATGATCAGATCTTAGCCGTAAATTTTGACTTTGATGGATTGGAATTGGAAATGGAAGGTAAACATAGATTAGGCCATTTTAATGGCGTTGGTACCATTGTTAAAAAATTATTAGACATTGTTAGACCCAACAAAGCTTATTTTGGCGAAAAGGATTTTCAACAGCTTCAAATTGTGAGAAATATGGTGAAAAAAAATCATATTCCTGTTGATATAATTGGTTGCAAAATATATAGAGAAAAAGATGGTTTGGCAATGAGTTCTAGAAACGTTCGTTTATCTGAAGATCAAAGAAAAATGGCGCCCTTCATCTATAAAACCTTAAAAAAAGCAAAGCATAAATTTAAGGAAAACAGTATTCAGGAAGTAATAAGGTGGGTTCAAAAAGAATTTGAAAACAATCCAATTCTGAGTTTAGAATATTTCGAAATAGCGAATATTGAAAACTTAAAACCTTCAAAAAGGAAAAGTAAAAAAGTTAAATACCGCGGGTTTATTGCTGCTTTCGCCGGTAATGTTAGGCTCATAGATAATATAGCCCTAAATTAGCTACTTAAGAATTCATTTATTTCGATTGAATAAAAAAACTAAAAAAACACTTTTTATCGTACTGCCGATTTTATTCGGAGTTTTTCTTATTTGGTACTTTCTATCGAAGTTATCAGCTCAAGATAAGATAGATATAACAAATTCATTTAAAACAGCTAATTATTGGTGGGTGCTATTATCGTTAGTATTAGGTATATTGAGTCACTTATCCAGGGCATACAGATGGAAATATTTATTAGCGCCCATGGGTTATAAACCAAGGCTGGCCAACGCAATTATGACGGTTTTAATTGCCTATCTGGTAAATTTAGGCATTCCACGGGCTGGTGAAATTGCAAGGGCTACTGCCATATCAAAATATGAAAATATCCCTTTCGAAAAAGCATTTGGAACTATCGTTGCAGAAAGAATAGCTGATGTTATTATGCTTTTGTTTATCATCGGTCTGGCTTTTTTCGTTCAAGCAGATCTTCTAAAACAATACTTTTTTAAAGATTCACCATCTGGTACCATCCAATCGATTATTTTCATTTCGGTATTGATCGCTGTTCTTCTATTAATATACCAATTTATTAAAAGATCTGAAAATCCTTTTTTTATAAAAGTCCGGGATTTCGTTAATGGTCTCATATTGGGCGCTATTAGCATTTTTAAAATGAAAAAGAAATGGAAATTTATCTTTCATACGATCTTTATTTGGCTAATGTATGTACTCATGTTTTATGTGGTGAGTTTTGCATTGCCAGAAACAACACACTTACCATTTGAAGCCATCATCGTTGGTTTTGTTGTGGGTGGTTTGAGCATGGCTTTAACGAATGGCGGATTGGGTACTTATCCTGTATTTGTGGCCAGTGCATTAATTCTGTATAATATTGAAGATAATCCGGCCAGGGCTTTTGGTTGGATCATGTGGACAGCACAAACTCTTATGGTGTTGCTTTTTGGAGGATTATCGTTCTTAATATTACCAATTTACAATAGAAATAAAGCGTAATGACTTCCTTTTATAGTAACGGAAAATTATTATTAACCGGTGAATACGTAGTCATTGATGGTGCTAAAGCGTTGGCATTGCCCACAACCTTCGGACAGGGACTTGAAATAAATAATCTCAACGAGCCGATATTAATTTGGGAAAGTTATCTGAATGATGGATCGCAATGGTTACAAGTTGAATTTGATTTACCATCATTGAAGATCATTAACGCAACTTTTGATTCGAATAAAGAAGGTGGTGATGATATTTTAGCAGAAAACCTCTTGGATATATTATTAGAGACAAAGAAATTAAACCCCTCATTTCTATCTAAAAAACAAGGACTCTTGGTGAAATCGACCCTTACATTTCCAAGAAATTGGGGTTTAGGTAGTTCTTCGACACTCATCAATAATATTGCTCAGTGGGCCGGTGTTGATCCTTTTAAATTACAAAGAAAAACCTTTGGAGGTAGTGGCTATGATATTGCCTGTGCCCAAAATAATCAATCCATTATTTATAGTTTAAAAGATCATAAACCTTGGGTTGAAAAGGTAAATTTTGATCCCGTTTTTAAAGATCAACTTTATTTTGTACATCTAAATAAAAAACAAAATAGTAGAGAAGGTATTGCGCAATACCAAAACTATAAAAAGGATGTTGACACTTTTGTAAAGCGAATATCAGATCTCACAAATGAGATCATTACTTGTAAAGATCTCATTAGTTTTGAAAAA
>CBDUPN010000228.1:0-2574 GCA_965369125.1 uncultured Aureibaculum sp.
CCCAAACAAATTCATATTATTTCTGTAATTGGTTCTAAACAGGGTGTTGAATACATTAAAAATATATTTCCGGAAAATACACATCTTTGGATTGCCGCTATCGATGAAAAATTAAATAGTAAAGGGTATATAGTTCCCGGAATTGGTGATGCCGGTGATCTGTCTTTTGGGATAAAACTATAATACGTACACGGTAATAGTCGCCGCTAAAAAGAAATACAGAAACACTTCTTTAAACCACTTTTCTTCTATTACTTGCAAATAATTAGTGAAAATTATTACCGTAGGGAAAAATAAAAATAAAAATTCTGAACCGTTTTTTATAGGTGCTGGAAAAATAACCAATACACTTATCAAAAGGTGGAATAAAACCAGAAACCAAGAGGCTCTAAACTCATTGTTCACTGTTATAATCTTAATAGTAGTAGGAAAAATCGCCCAAATTAAAAATCCGGAAATCAAGGCTATGGGGATTAATAATTTAAAAGAATTATAACTTAAAACAGACAAACTTGAAACCAACTTCAAATCAAAAGTTTCAAAATTGTTTGTCATTAATAAATAAACTCCATAAATGAAAATTGGCGTTATAAAACCTACAAAGGGAATAAACGTATTTTTAAACGTTAACTTATTAAAGTAAAAAATCGCTGCAAAAACCAAAGACAAATACATAAAACTCCAAGGGTAAATTAAGGTCGCAATACCGATCCAAAAGGAAGCATCAAATATTTTTTCCTTGATATCTTTGGTTGTTCTTAAGCTGTATATCCGCCTATAGGCAAGCAATAATAAAAAATGTGTGGCCAATAATTGACTGTTCAACGTTGAAAAAGGAAACATGGCAAAACAATAAACCAATAATAATAATACATAAGAATTATTCTTGGTTAAACCATTCTTTCGAACAATGAAATTAACAACAAAAAGAGTTGATAATAACAAGGTTAACAACAATAGTCTTTTAATAAAAATATTTAAAGTAAGAATGTCTTTGGTAAAGGAGAGGGTAGTTATTATAAAAACAATTGTTAATAGCACCAATACGATGAGCGTATTTATCGGTTTTGTTTTTTTAAAAAATTTGGCAATCATTACTATTATTTCATACTTTTGCTGTGTAAATATACTTAAGATATGATTGCTAACAATATTTTTAGAGCCATTGCTGATTTTTGTACAAATGTTTTATTTGCCCCTTACGATGCTTTTCGTTCTATGGATGGCTGGTGGGCTTCTAATTTGGTAAATATTGTTATTGTAGTTATCGGTTTTATTGCCTTATTTTATTGGCTTGGTGAAATGGCCAAATACAAAAAAGGAGGCAGAGTTTTGTAAATTCATTTTTCTAATTATACATTTTGGGAAGTAAAAATAAATTAAAACGATTTCGTGAAAATGAAACTTTTCCAAATGTAATTCAACCTACACGTGAGGAAATTATTGATGGTTTATCTTTAAAAGGCCAATGGAGGTCTTTTTTTAAGAATAACAATCCGATACTATTAGAATTAGGTTGTGGTAAAGGAGAATATACCATTGCACTCGCAAGGCAAAATCCAAATTTCAATTATATAGGCATTGATATTAAAGGTGCCCGTTTTTGGCGTGGTGCCAAGACCGCCTTAAAAGAAAATCTTACCAATGTTGCTTTCTTAAGAACTCAAATTGAATTGATAGATCTTTGTTTTGGTGAAAATGAGATCAATGAGATTTGGATCACTTTTCCAGATCCTCAAATAAAGTTTAAACGCATGAAGCATCGTTTAACGAATCCGGGGTTTTTAAGAAAATATCAGCATATTCTTACTCCCGAAGGCGTAATACATTTAAAAACGGACAGCAAATTTTTACATGGCTATACTTTAGGATTGCTTCAAGAGGGAAATCACGAAATATTATATACCCATCATAATATCTATAAGAATCCGAATGCTCCTGAAGAAGCTACCTTAATTAAAACATATTATGAAAATCAGTTTTTAGAGAAAGATAAAGCTATTACCTATCTACAATTCAGAACAAAATATTAAGAAACAGCATTTTCCTATCGATCTGAGAATTCAATGAGTAATAATGATAATTTTTTCGAAAGGGTATATGAGGTTGTAAGGAAAATACCTTATGGAAAGGTAACTTCTTATGGCGCTATTGCCAAATATTTAGGAGCAGCAAGATCTGCCAGAATGGTGGGATGGGCAATGAACGCAAGTCATGGTGACGAATCCATCCCGGCCCATAGGGTTGTTAACCGGAAAGGATTGTTAACCGGTAAACATCATTTTGGTGGTATTAATTTAATGCAGCAACTATTAGAAAATGAAGGAATTGTCATTAAAGAAGCTAAAATTGTTGATTTAGAATCCGTTTATTGGGATCCGACAAAAAATCTAAATTAAGTTTTTTAACAGTTTTACAATAAATTCATGTATTTTCTGTTTTATTTGATACTTTTAAAATGATGCTTTTGCATTTTTTTGTTAAATTGCACCGCAAAAAGGGTTCATACATGAAAATTTATTACAAATTACTTTTGATATTAATGTTTCTTCCGTTGTCAAATTCGTTTGCTCA
>CBDUPN010000229.1:0-2573 GCA_965369125.1 uncultured Aureibaculum sp.
TAAATTAAAAATAAAAAATAATAAAAAAGCAAGTACGGTTAATGATCTCATAATTTTTAAGTTTTAGTTAGTATTGGTTTATAGGTCTAATATACTAAATTTAAGCATACTATGGTCGTTTATGCTTATTTAGACATCGGTATCATAAGGCGTTTTTTTAGCTTTTTAACTGACCTGAGCATGTTGTTGCGGGTTTAGTCGCCTTATGCGTACAGGCATTCTCAACAAAGCTTCTGCCCTATTAAAGTGCGTGGCAATAAAGGTTCATATATTTTACTCGGATATTTTTGTCCGAGTTAAATTTTATACTATCTTTGCTTATAAATTAGTAAAGATGTTTTCAAAATCTTGTGAATATGCTATCAAAGCAGTGATATACATTGCGCAACAATCCCTTCAAAAAAATAGGGTGAGCTTAAATGATATCGCCAAGGAAATAGATTCCCCCACTGCTTTTACGGCAAAAATACTCCAATTGCTCTCCAAAGAGAAAATTATTCATGCTGTCATGGGACAAACCGGCGGTTACGAAATCAAATTATCTCAACTAGACAACATAACACTTCTCAATATTGTGAATGTTATTGACGGGGAGCATATACATAGTGGTTGCGGTTTGGGCCTAAAAGAATGTAATGAATTAATTCCATGCCCCATTCATTATGATTTTGTAAAAATTAGAGATGATCTCAAACAAATGCTAAACAAAACCACCATTCTGGTTTTAGCTACAAACGTAGATAATGGCCTGGTGCACTTAAAACGAATGACAAAAACAAATTGAACAGAAAATAAAACAATAACAAATAACTACAAATATGGAACTCATAAAAGAAAATATCATTGGCGAATTGGTAGCACAAAACTATCGTGCCGCATCAATTTTTAAAAAACACGGAATAGATTTCTGTTGCCAGGGCAATAGAACGATTGATGATGCCTGCACAGCGAAAAACATTGACAGCTCATCTGTGATCAATGATTTAAATGCAGCAATTAATCAACGAGATGCCGAAACCATAGATTATAAATCCTGGCCTCTCGATCTATTGGCAGACTATATAGAGAAAAAGCACCATCGATATGTAGAAGCTAAAATTATTGAAATAAAACCTTACTTACAGAAAATATGTAGTGTGCACGGCGAACGCCATCCGGAGCTTCTTGAAATCAAAGATCATTTTTTGAACAGCACCGGAGAGTTGGCAAAACACATGAAAAAGGAAGAGCTTATTCTATTTCCCTACGTTCGTAAAATTGTGAAGGCACAACAAGAAAAGACAAAATTAGAGGCGCCTCATTTTGGCACTGTTCAAAACCCGATAGCCTTGATGATGAGCGAGCATGATGTAGAAGGGGAACGATTTAGGAAAATATCAGCATTGAGTAATAATTATAAAACTCCCGAAGACGCTTGTAACACCTATAACGTGACATTTGCATTACTTAAAGAATTTGAAGATGATCTTCATTTACACATCCATTTAGAAAACAATATTTTGTTTCCAAATGCAATTAAATTAGAAAAGGAATTATCGAATGCCTAAACCTTTTAAAAGATCGAAAGCATTAATACCCATAAGCCGTGAGCATCATCACGGCTTATTATTATCCTTTAAAATAAGAGAAGGGTTAAAAAAGAAAATAGCCCCCAACAGGATTAAGAAGTATACCGATTGGTTTTGGGAAAGCCATCTACAATCTCATTTTGATTTTGAAGAAAAATATATCTTTCCGATTCTTGGCAAGAACAATGAGCTCATAAAAAGGGCATTAGAAGAGCACACAAGACTAAAACAATTATTTTTTTCGGCAGATAAGCTTACAGAAAATCTATTACTTATAGAACAAGAACTCACGGCACATATACGGTTTGAAGAAAGAATATTATTTACAGAAATAGAAAGGGTCGCTTCTAAAGATGAACTTGATATGATAGCAAAGGAACATTCAAAAGAACTTACTGATGAATGGCAAGATGAATTTTGGAAAGTAAAATAAAAACCCGGCAACAAAGGCTTTAATTCACTACCCGAGGGCAATCATGCCTAACCGGGCTTCTACCCTATCTAAAAATTTATATCTTTAATCTATGGATTAGGATGGCAACATCTTAGTTAACCTTTGTATACAAACTGATATTTGATGAAAAACACGAATTTAAAAAAATATTTGGCCGAAGGCTTTCTTATTGTCTTTAGTGTCTTATTTGCCTTGTTTATCAATAAACTATTCGATGATTATAAAACAAAGCAAAAAAAAGAAGTGGCCATAGAAAGTATTAAAAAGGAATTAAATAGAAACGCCTTAATTGTGAAGGACTGGAAAGCCAAACATATCGCTATAAGAGATCGAATTATATCGATAAATAACGGCAACAACGACAGTATTAAAATTGAGTTACGAAAAAATAAATACTTTGATCTGGGTATATTAACCAATCAAGAAAGCCTTATTGATAATACCCTTACAAAAACAGCCTGGGAATCTGCAAAATCGACGGGTATCATAGCCGAATTTGATTTCAAAACCACTGAAGTACTTACCCAGGTTTATTCTTTACAGGACCTCAT
>CBDUPN010000230.1:0-2555 GCA_965369125.1 uncultured Aureibaculum sp.
TATCAGGCCGGGGTCTTGGGCGTTGATACATTATCATATATGGGATATGCATTTTTCAATTATTTAAGCCCGTTCACTACCTTATTTTTTGCAGCTTTTCAGATCAAAATAAAGCAATTGAACAAATCGGCTGCTTAAATAAAGAAATTCCAAACAATACCAAAACGAATAACAAAATCTCGATAAGGATGAGTTGGTGCCGTATAGTAGTTTGGCGTAGAGAAATTAGCATTAAAATGTTCGGCCTTTAAATATAACCTAGTACGTTTGATCTGCGCATTGATAAAGAAATCTAAAACAGGATAACCACCTATCTTTTGTTCATTTTGTAAATGGAATTCTGCGAGTAACGGATTATAACTATTTGCCAGGTACTCGGTAAAATAATTAAGTGTCACACCGGTTTGTAAATATAAGGGGTCACCTTTAAATAAAAAGTCAGAAAAATATAAAGTATTTCTGGTTACCAGTTCAGGAACCCTAAAAACAGAGCTTCCCTGAGAAACGTTTTGGTACATTACAGTATTATTCAGCGCAAATTTACCAACTTTAAATTCCTTAGATACTTTTACTTTTAGATAGTTTATGGTATTTTCTGCTTGTAATGGCGTTGGTTGTGTTTGGATGGCCGTGGTATCACTTAAATACGTATAATTATCGATTTGAGTTAATTGTACAGAAGCATTTAGAATTTTGTCAGAAGCTAGTTCAAAGAGTAATCCCCTGGTACGTTCATTTTTTAAATCATTGAACCAGTTATAACTTATATAATTACTCTGATTCAATAAAAAATTAAAATTCGGGGATTTACTATTCGTCAAAAATGTTCCCTTAAATAAGAACAAACTATCTTTTTTATACTCTGCAGAACCTTTAAAATAATTTCCGATAAGGTCACCTGTTAAAATGGTTGCTGTACTTGCATTTAGGTTAAACCCTTTTAATTGCGTTTTCCAGTCTCCTCCAACTGAGATGGTATTGCCTTTAAGATGAGAAGGGATTAACTGCTCATTAATAAATGCGGCACTTTGATAGCCGTAATTATAATCAAAATAATTCGCTCTAAATTTAACTTCACCTAAAACGATGGGAGATTTTAGAGCAATATAGGCTTGGTTATCTGTGGTGACATAGGTAAGTTTATCATCGATAACAGCACTGAAAGAGTCTCCTAGCAAGCTATTAGATGAACTCTGTCGATATTCATAGTGCTTTCTTTCATAACTAAGTATATGACCAACTTTAAGATAACTGGTTTTCTTGGTCACAGTATCTTTATATTGCCATATTTTATAATCATGATCTATATAATATCTATTACCTCTTAATACATTTGAGGCGTCACTAAAATTGGTTTCCAGTCTTCCCCTATCTGTAAAATTGGGGTCGCCACTTTCAAAATTTATAATAGACTGTGCTGTTAATCCATTATTCTCGTTATTTATAAGGTCTTGGGCAACAATATGTGATCTAAAATTATAGGCATTATTTTTTGTGGCATAACTATAGGTAATACGCATATTGCCATGGCTGCTCAAGGAATTTCTATACTTGCCAAGCGATCGGAGGCCTTTAAAAGCAATAGAGAAGTTTTTACGTCTCGAAGTATTGAAGGTAAAGAGTGCATCTAGCACCTGGCCTTGTTCCATCCCGGTTCGGTAGTATAATTCTGAAGTAGGGGTAGGTACCTGGTAATAATCAATATCCTCGATTTCATAATAATTAAAATGTTTTGCCCGCGCCCCTAGTTTTGGCAAAAGGGCAACTTCAGAAAAATCGTAGCCTAAATTATTATAGGTCTGACCCTGGTTTTGGAATGGCAGCAGTTCAAAAGTATCGGTTCTTAAATAATTAAAGGTATAATCTTTATGTATGGAAAGCGTGGTATCGATATAGGTCGTATCCTTATGAAAGGAAATTACCTTATAGTCGGTATAATGTGTTTTACCGCTTAAAGTAACATTTACATATTTATTCTTTATGGAGTCATTAAGTTGCGTGTTGAAGCCACGGTCAACACCTGCGGGTTTTCCTGAAATTTGAGCCTGGACCGACACAGTTAAGAGGATAATAATTATAGATATATAATATCTCAGCATAAAAGAATTATTGAAGGCAAAGGTAAAATATTTGACCGAAACGAATATGAATAAAAATTATCATTTTATTTCCCAAAAAAATGATAAAAAAAGATACACGACATGTTGGTGATTGTGATTAATTATGCTTGTTTATTATAATTATTGATAAATATCCTTAATTTTGATAGCACCGTTTATGAAATTAAAAAGCAATTTTTCCGACTACAAATTAGAGGCAGGTACCGATGAAGCAGGCCGTGGTTGTCTCGCCGGCCCGGTTGTTGCTGCCGCAGTTATCTTGCCCCGATCTTTCGATCATCCCTTGTTAAATGATTCAAAACAATTATCAGAAAAACAAAGACTTCAGTTAAAGCCCTATATCGAAGAATTGGCACTTGCCTATGCTGTAAGTTTTGTTTGGCAACAAGAGATCGATAAGATCAATATATTACAAAGCTCATTGCTGGCGATGCA
>CBDUPN010000231.1:0-2533 GCA_965369125.1 uncultured Aureibaculum sp.
GAAGTGCTGGATCCTGAACAAAATACAGCCTTTTATGACAATTATTTAGAAGTTGATTATGATCTTTCAAAAGTGCTATTCATTGCTACTGCAAATAGTCTATCTGATATTCCATGGGCATTGAGAGACCGAATGGAAGTGATAGATATTACCGGTTATATCATTGAAGAAAAAATCGAAATAGCTAAACGACATTTATTACCAAAACAACTAAAAGCACATGGCCTAACAACTAAAAATGTACAGATTAATAAAAAACAGATAGAGAAGATCATCGAAGGATATACCCGGGAATCTGGAGTGAGAGGCCTCGATAAAATGATCGCCAAAATTGTTAGGTATGCGGCCAAATCCATTGCCATGGAAGAGGAATATAATGTTAAAATAACCAATGAAGACATTGTTAAAATTTTGGGTCCCGCAAGGCTGGAACGCGATAAGTATGAAAATAATGAAGTTGCAGGGGTCGTAACAGGATTGGCCTGGACAAGCGTAGGAGGAGATATACTCTTTATTGAGTCGATCCTTTCGAAAGGAAAAGGAAACCTTACCATTACCGGAAATTTGGGCAAGGTGATGAAAGAATCTGCCACCATAGCCATGGAGTTTATAAAAGCCAATGCTGATGAATTCGGTATTAATATAGATGACCTGGAGAATAAAAATGTACATATTCATGTACCAGAAGGAGCAACGCCGAAAGATGGGCCTAGCGCCGGGATCACTATGTTAACATCTTTGGTTTCTGTGTTTACCGGAAGGAAAGTTAAATCGAAATTAGCAATGACAGGAGAAATAACACTCCGTGGTAAAGTATTGCCAGTTGGCGGTATTAAAGAAAAAATATTAGCTGCCAAGAGGGCTAATATCAATGAGATCATTCTATGCAAAGACAATGAGAAAGATATAGATGAAATCAAACCAGCATATTTAAAAGGGCTCACTTTTCATTATGTCGATACCATGAAAGAAGTCGTTCAAATTGCACTGTTAAAACAAAAAGTGAAATCATAGATTATTAAATATACAAATTGAAATAAACCTGCTTTTAAAAGCAGGTTTTTCATTTTAAATACCCTACTTAGATTTTTTTTACATTTGTGTAATTAATAATGATATAACTTGGAAAGTTTCTTACTCTTTTTTGAACAGATGCCTTCATGGCAAAAATTAGTCTGGATCACCCTTTGTTTATTACTAAGCTGGTTTTTAGAAGGTAATTTTCCTTTAATAAACTTAAAATATAAAAAATGGCATCATGCTGGTGTTAACCTCATTTTTTTAGCTACCAGTTTAACCATAAATGTACTTTTCGGAATCGCAACAGTCGGCGTCTTTAATTATATAACGATTCATGAAATCGGCTTTTTACACCTAACAGCACTACCTATATGGATGGAGTTATTGATCGCCTTGCTATTTTTAGATCTAGTGGCACAATATGTTGTTCATTATTTATTACACAAGGTTAAATGGATGTGGAAATTTCATATGATCCATCATAGTGATACCAAAGTAGATGCTACTACCGGGACACGTCATCATCCGGGAGATTATATATTACGTGAAATTTTCGCTTTGTTTGCTGTTGTCATATTAGGCGCACCAATTGCCTTTTATGTCTTATATAAAATTGTAACGATCTTTTTTACCTATGTTACCCATGCAAATATAAATATGCCTGTATGGATAGATAAACCCCTAAGCCTGGTTTTTATTACTCCTAATATGCATAAATTCCACCATCATTTCGAACGTCCTTGGACAGATACAAATTTCGGTAATATCTTCTCTATTTGGGACAGGCTATTCGGAACTTTTGTATACGACAACCCAAAAAAAATAATATATGGCCTTGATGTGCTCGATGGGAAGTTAGATGAAGATGTCTTATATCAATTCAAAGTACCCTTCGACAATTCCATAAAAACGGATTATTAATTATAGTTAGATCTTTTTCTTTTTAGCTTTGAGCTCTTCTTTTTTATCAGGAAACGCTAGTCCAGTACTGTTATAGGTTGTGCCATAGGTTACCGCAGCAGCATAGACCTGATGTATGGCGTTAAGTACTTCATCTTTGTGCAATTCCTTTAACGGATGCATATAAATAGACCATAATATATCGTCTGAAATTGCATATCTCACATCTAAAACAGTGTGGAAATTGGCCTCCATTAATTTAAGCATATCGGCATAATCTAATTTTTTCTGCTCAATGATAGGAGACATAATTCTCATCCTATTATTATTTTCATCGGTAATACATACTAAAATCCTTCCTTTCAACATAAATTGCCAATTGCCACTATCCCCCCTGATGCTGTCAGAAACCACATAGAGGATCTTTTCAAGATCGCTCGAAGTCATATTTTGCGCTTGGGAAGAAAAACCCAGAAATGCAACAAATAACATAAGAAGGGTATACTTTTTCATACTATCACTCATTTGATTATATTCAATTTGATCGGTTGCCGGTGATAACCTTACCAAATATAACTTATTATTTTGCTTTTTATTTTTACTTTCTATTCTC
>CBDUPN010000232.1:0-2502 GCA_965369125.1 uncultured Aureibaculum sp.
TGCCCATGGATTATAGAATGAGGATTTGCTAAGGTCTATCGGATTTGGCAAGGTATACCTTAGGTCCCAATGAAACCGTTGCAGGCCTTTCGCAGGTTTTTTGAATTCTTTTTTAACGACACGGCCATCTTTGTCTTTTATGTTAAAGATCAATTTAGCCTCGTCTTCATCTTTTTCTGCTTTGAGGGCTGCATAGTCTGGATATGGTGTATCTTTTTTATCCTTGATAAGTGCCTTCTCTTTTTTAGCACGTTTGTCTTTTAAAGAAGTATAATCTTCGCTGTAATAGTAGGTGATCATTACTTCCGGACCTAAATTAGGAGCCGTATAGAAATTATCTCCCTGAAAGGATTTTCCGGGTAAGCCTAACGGCATGCTTGGTTCCCAGCTAAGTGCCTCCCTTATAGGATAAATTACAGCCTTTTCTGTAGGAGCAGCATTTTCTATTTTTCTCAATGAGGAATAATCGTCTAAGACATAAAATCCTCTACCGAAAGTACCCAATACCAGATCATTCTCTCGTTGTTGTATGGTTACATCCCTTACGGCGATGGTTGGTAGTCCTGCGGCTAATTTTTTCCATCGAACTCCTTTATTTGGTGAAAAGAAAGCGCCAAATTCTGTTCCACAGAATATCAAACCGCTATCTACATGATCTTCTTCTATTGCGTAAACACTGCCTTTGGGTAAATTACTGCTTATGTTTGTCCATGACCTTCCTTTATCATCAGATCGGAAAATATAGGGTTTAAAATCACCAAATTTATGGTGATTAAAGGCGGCATAGATTACATTGGCGTCATGTTTAGATAAGAACACCGCATTGACGTATGACAGTGGTCCTGGCGCACCGGGGATATTGTCTATTTTCCTCCAGGTCTGCCCTCCGTTTTCTGTAATATGGATGAGACCGTCATCGGTTCCTACAGCGATCAAATTTTCATCGATCGATGATTCCGATAAGGCCACAATAGCCCCGTATAAGGAAGTGGATCCATTTTTAGCTACGGCATCGATACTTACAATACGATCATAAACTTTTAACTTATTTCGGTCTAGTTGACGGGTAAGATCATCGCTGATGGCTTCCCAACTATTACCATAATCATTAGATCGGAATAATTTATTACCTGCAAAATACAATCTGCCAGAGGCATGATTACTTACGGCCAATGGCGAGTCCCAGTTGAATCGGTAGGCATTCTCATTTTCACCCTCGGTTGGTTGAATACCGACGATCTCACCACTTTTTTTATCATAACGCACCAAAAATCCGTTTTGAGATTGGGCATATACTATATTCGGGTCATTAGGGTCTATCTGTGATTCGAATCCGTCACCACCATTGGTAATAAACCAATCGAAATTGGTAATACCATGATTTGTCAATACCCGGGAAGGGCCTCCAATACTAAAGTTGTCTTGCGTACCACCATACACATTATAGAACGGATAATCATTATCTACCGCCACTTTATAGAATTGTGTTACCGGTATATTCTCTTTAAAATCCCAGGTCTTGGCCGCATCAAAAGTTTCATACATGCCGCCATCGCAACCTACCAGCCAATGTTTATTGTTTTGAGGGTTGATCCACATACAATGGTTATCTACATGTTTAAAGACCTCTCCTACTTTCTCGAAGGTTTTTCCGCCATCATGAGTTACAGACATCCAGGTATCCATAGAATACACCGTATTGGGATCTACCGGGTCGGCAATGATCTCCTGGTAATAATTACCACTGGTACTATGGCTACCTCTTTTTTCCCAGGAAGCGCCCCTGTTTGTTGAGGCGTAAAATCCGCTTTTACCGTCGGCTGCTTCTACAATGGCATAAATTATTTCAGGATCTGCAGGTGAAATAGCCAAACCTATCCTACCCAATTCAACATCGGGCAATCCTTTATTGATCTCTTGCCAGGTAGCACCTCCATCGGTACTTTTATGCATACCCGATCCGGGTCCGCCACCAACATAAGTATATACATGTCTTCTGCGTTGAAAAGTTGAAGCATACAATACATCCGGATTTCGCGGATCCATGACCACATCGTTTACTCCCGTATGCTCATCTACCGATAATATTGCTTTCCATGTATTGCCACCATCTGTAGATTTATACAAGCCCCGTTCACCACCTTTGCTCCATAGCGGACCAATAGCTGCTACGAATACAACATCAGAATTATCGGGATGTACAATGATCTTCCCGATATGTTCAGAAGTTTGTAAGCCCATATTTTTCCAGGTGGCACCTCCATCTATAGACTTATAAACACCATCGCCATATGATACAGACCGCTGGTTATTATTCTCACCGGTACCTACCCAAATCACATTAGAATTGGAAGGATCGATCGTAATGCATCCTATAGAATAAGACCCTTCTTTATCGAAAATGGGTGTAAACTCTACGCCTGAATTGATAGTTTTCCATACGCCACCGGCAGAAGCCGCTACATAATATTCGAAGGGGTTATTAGGATTTACAGCCACATC
>CBDUPN010000233.1:0-2446 GCA_965369125.1 uncultured Aureibaculum sp.
CTTCGACGCTTCATCCCAATATACTTTCGGGTCTCTAAAATCTTTAATGCCGGTATCATTAGGAATCACAGGATTACCTTCATATTTGGTAAAGGTTTCTCCATTATCTAAGCTATACGCAATCCCCTGCGTTTGAAAATCTTTTTTTCCGGCTTTCTCTCCCTCCATCAAATGGTAAGTATAAATTGCCACCAGGGGAGGATTTTCTTCAGTTCCAAATCCGGAAGAATTATGGTGATCTACTACCGCACTTCCCGAAAATATTAACCCAAGTTCATCCGGGTATAAGGCAATAGGTTTTTGTTCCCAACGTATCATATCTTTACTAATGGCATGTCCCCAATGCATAGGTCCCCAGACAATGTCATCCGGATAATACTGATAAAATAAATGGTAAACCCCTTGATGATACACCAGCCCATTCGGGTCATTCATCCATTTCTCCTCCGGTGTAAAATGGAATTGCGGCCGAAATTGTTCAGTATAATCTGTTCTATTTTCAGCAACAACAGGATCATCTAGGTTCTCATTTTTGTTTGCATTCTTGTCACCACATGCAATAAATAACAGGACAATATTTAGAATAAATATGGTCCTAAAAAAATTAAATTGTTTCATCTCTAAAATTATGTTACAATGATAAACAATATATTAAAACAATACAATTTGAAATTATCTTATCTATATTTGTTCCTTCGATTTATTAAATTATCATGAAAAAAATTGGCGTAAAATTATCACTATTCATTAATTATTTTGTTTTTGCCATATTATTAAATAGTGTAGGAATTGTTATTCTGAAGTCTCAAAATAATTACGGCGTAGATGAAGTACAGGCGAGTATTCTTGAAGCCTTTAAGGACCTGCCAATTGCCATTGTTTCATTTTTTGTTGCCTCCTTTTTACCACGGTTAGGGTATAAAAAAGCCATGCTTATCGGTTTAGGATTGGTGGCTGCGGCTTGTATATCTATGTATTACGGCAACTCTTTCGATTCGGCTAAAATTTTATTCGCAACCGTGGGTGTTTCATTTGCGCTCATCAAAGTGTCCGTTTATTCTATGATCGGTTTGGTGACAGAAGGCGAAAAGGAACACAATAGTTTTATGAGCAGCATAGAAGGTGTATTTATGATAGGTATTGCCTTGGCATATTTTTTATTCCCTGCTTTTAATATTGAAGGCAAACCCGATTCGTGGTTGAATGTTTATTGGCTATTGGCCGGATTATCCATGCTGTCTTTCTTATTTCTACTTTTTACCAAATTCGATAAAGAACCTGAGGTCCCGGGGGCCGATTTGGCAGATGACTTTAAACAAATGTTCCGGCTTATGGCCAGACTGCTGATCATCGTGTTTGTGATCAGTGCTTTTTTGTTCGTAATGATAGAACAAGGCATTATGACATGGCTTCCTTCTTTTAATGATAAAGTATTGAAGTTGCCCGAAAATGTAAGCATCATGATGGCCAGTATATTGGCTATAAGTTTGGCGGTCGGAAGGCTCCTCGCCGGGGTAATCACCAGAAAGGTGAACTGGATCTGGGTACTTTCTATATGTACGGTTTTTGCCATGGCACTTGTGATATTTGTATTACCAAAAACCCTAAATATTAGCGTAACTGAAATAAATAGTTTAACAGATATTCCCTTAATAGGATTTGCCTTTCCTATTGTTGGATTGTTTATAGCACCTATTTATCCTTTATTGAATTCTGTGGTCTTAAGCGCCTTGCCTAAAAAATTACACAGCCCGATGACAGGATTGATCGTCGTTTTTTCTGCCCTGGGCGGAACGCTGGGATCGAGGATCATTGGCTGGCTTTTCAAAAATCAAGGTCCGGAAAATGCCTTTTATTATACCCTCATTCCTATGGGATTATTATTGATCTCGTATTTTATTCTCAAAAAACTAACTGCCAAAAATGCAATTCAAGCTCAACATTGAAAAAACACTCACAGCACTTCTCCAACAGGAAGATACCGATCGCGATAAAAAGATCACCATTGAAGACAAAGGTCCGAGATCCTTTCTTCTAAAGGACGTTCAATCAACAAACAAAATTGACATAAAGGGCACTTTTTACCTAGCCAATCTCTTACAGGAACTGATCCTGGCTAAGGAAAAGAATACCGATACCATCGATACCAATAATATATTTGAAAAACCCATTGATCGTTTTTCTAAAATGATAGAAGATTATTATTGGGATGGACTCACACGCAGCATTGACAAAAAAGGTTTGAGCAAGGTATTATCTGATGAAAAATCATCTTCCAAAGTTCAACGAATTTATGTTCCGTTTAATGACGTTCAAGCATACAAATATTTCAAAGAATTAGAGAATTCACATTCAAATTTGGAAGTTATTAAATTACCTAAAAATATCACTCCTGAATATGTGTTGAGCATTAATGACAAACCCGGAATCCTTTCCTTAAAATTAG
>CBDUPN010000234.1:0-2405 GCA_965369125.1 uncultured Aureibaculum sp.
ATTGATCTAAAAAATAGGTTCCCTAGTTTACCCATTATTTGTGATCCATCTCATATCTGTGGTGAACGTGAAGGTATTTTTGATGTTTGTCAGACTGCATTAGACCTAAAATTTGAAGGACTAATGATCGAAACACATTATGATCCAGATAACGCGTGGAGTGATGCCAAACAACAAATTACACCAGAAAGGTTACATGAAATAACCCAGCAGTTGCGTGTAAGAAAAGACCGTGTGGTTGAAAAAGATTCTCTTAAAAAACTCACAGACTTGCGTAAAGAAATTAATGTACTCGACAAAAAACTTATTGAATTATTGTCTGACAGAATGGATGTTGTTGAAAATATTGGCCGTGTTAAAAAAGAAGGAAACGTAGCTATCTTACAACGTACCCGATGGAAAAGTATCATAAAAAAAGTAGTTGATATGGGTGAAGAACATGGCTTAAGCGAAGAATTCGTTGAACGAATCTTTAAATCCATTCATCAAGAATCAATTGATCATCAAAAGAAAATAGTTAATAGTTAATACTGGTTTTGTTTATGTAATTTTACTGGAAAGTAAATCTGAGTGAGGGCAAAACCCAAACATATTTTGGTAATTCGTCTTTCTGCCATGGGTGATGTGGCTATGAGCGTGCCCGTTTTAAAGGCATTCAAAGAACAACATCCAGATGTTAAAATTACGGTACTTTCGCGACCTTTTTTAAAACCACTTTTTGAGGATATTGACAATGTTACCTTCTTTGCTGCCCATTTAGAAAACAAGCATAAAGGTCTCTTGGGTCTGTATCGCCTCTTCAAAGAACTCAAAAAATTGGAAATCGATGCTATAGCAGATATCCATAATGTATTGCGTTCTAAGATTCTCTGCTCATTCTTTGTAACTTCAGGCATTAAAATTACGACTATCAACAAAGGAAGGGCCGAAAAAAAAGCGCTTACCAGGATAAAAAATAAGGTTTTCAAGCAGCTTAAAACCACCCATGAACGGTATAGCGATGTTTTTAGAAAGCTAGGATTCAAAGTTCACCTGTCAAATCCGAAATTTCCATCCAAGCAGCATTTAACACCAAAAATTTTAAAAATTATTCCGTCAGACCATAAAAAATGGATTGGGATCGCTCCTTTTGCCAAGCATAAAGCAAAAATGTATCCAATGGATCTCATGGAAACTGTGATAAAAGAACTGGATGCCACCAATGAATATAAAATTTTACTTTTTGGAGGCGGAAATTTAGAGATTAATACCTTGAATAAAATTGAGGCAAAATTCAATAACACTATTTCAGTTGCCGGTAAAATAAATTTTAAAGATGAAATACGTCTAATTTCCAATTTAGATTGTATGGTAAGCATGGATTCAGCCAATGCCCATTTAGGGGCCATGCAAGGGGTAAGGGTTATAACTATTTGGGGTGCAACACATCCTTTTGCAGGTTTTGCCCCTTTTAACCAGCCGAATGACTATATGTTACTGCCAGACCTTAAAAAATTCCCGCATATACCTTGTTCTATTTATGGGAACAAAAATTGTGAGGGTTATGATGAGGTGATGAGAACAATTCCACCCGAAAAAATTATAGCAAAGATTAAAGAAATTGCATAAAAAAGACCTCATTAAATGAGGCCTTTTTAAGATTATGTCTATAAATTTAATCTAACGCCGGAATTCTTAATACTTGCCCAGGATATATTTTGTCTGGATGTGTCAGCATGGGCTTATTAGCCTCAAATATTACCGGATACTTCATGGCATTACCATAATATTTTTTTGCTATTTTACTTAAGGAATCGCCACTAACAACAGTATGAAACTGAGCTTCAGGCTCTTGTATAGCTGTTGTCATTCTGTCGTCAACACTTGCAATCCCTTCTGTATTACCAACAACCAATACAACTTTTTCACGTGTTGCCTGATTTTCTGCTTCTCCGTAAATAGTCGCGGTGTCATCTTTGACATTGATATCCAAATCTTTAACACCAAAACCTAATGATTCAACAGCTTTTACCAATTTTCCTGATTTTTCCACAGCAACTTCTGCTGCTTCTTCGGCAGTTGTTTTACCGATGCCAAAAACTTTAGCTCCGGCATTTTTAATGAATGAAAATAATCCCATAATTTAAATTTGCTTTTTTAATTAATTAATAGTTTTTACGACGTGTAAGATACGAAGTTTTCAAAAATTATGCCATAAATAGACAAATAATAAAGTACTAATTTCATCGTAAAATTGTAATTTTGTGTAAAGCCTATTGCACTATGATCATTCACTATTTTGGCGATGACAATTCCCTGCTAAATCAATTTATTTATGAAATAAGAGATGAGAATATTCAAAAAGATTCTATGCGGTTCAGAAAAAATATAGAACGCATTGGTGAAATTTTAAGTTATGAATTAAG
>CBDUPN010000235.1:0-2400 GCA_965369125.1 uncultured Aureibaculum sp.
AAAGCATAAATTCCATTAGGGAATCTGTCTAAATATTTTTTAAAGGCAGGAATGGCTTTTTTACGATTATTCTGTAAATATTGTTTTTCGGCAGATTCGTACATATCCTTATCTAGATCCGCATCGGTAACATTTACAAAATCAATGTCTTTCACCCAATCGGCATATTCATCAACTCGACCAAGATCGACATAGATCTGTCTGGCACTTGCAACAGCTTGTTTGGCTTCGTCGGTATTTGGAAATTCGTTTACAACCCGTCTGTATTTATCCAAAGCATTGTTATCCCTTTCTGTGTTATAATAGATCAAGCCTTGATTTAATAAGGTTTTAGGCACATAAGAGCTTCGTTTATAATATTTTAGTAAATTATCAAAAGCTTCTAAGGCCTCATCATTCTTATCGACTCGTACGTAGGTATTGCCCAGTTCATAATAGGCATCATCGCGTAAGGTCGATTTCGGATATTGGCCTATGAATTTGGTAAGATCAACAATTTTATCATTGTTCTTTCCTATAAATCCATAGCTGATGGCTCTTTGAAAATGCGCATAATCGGTGTCAATTCCTTTGGCATTTATCACCTTATTATAGGCGTCGATCGCTTTATTATAATTGCTCGATACAAAATTAGCATCTCCCAATCTTAAATAACTATCGTTTATTTTGTCACTATCATTAGGATTAGAATTTAAATATACCTGAAATTCATCTCCCGCCTTATTATAATCTTTAAGTTTAAAATATGAATAGGCAATGTTATAATCTACAGAAGCGTTTTCAGTTAAAGTATCAGACTTACTCATAGACTTGTAAAGCTGGAACCCTACCAAAGCTTCTTTAAAGTTATTTAAAAGATATTCGGTTTCAGCTTTCCAATAAACACTTCTAGCGGTAATAGAATTATCTCTGGGCTCATCAATGGCAAGATTAAAATAATCTTTGGCAGCATCTAATGACCCTTCATTGAACAATTGAATTCCCCTGTAAAGGGCAACCTTCTGATATACTTTTTTATTCGACGGGTCTTTTTTATCCTTTAAGGCATTGAGGGCGCCCGCATAATCTTTTGAGGTGATATAGGCGCTAATGAGCAATTCGTTGATCTGATCTTGGGCTTCCGATTTTGGATATAAATCAAGGTATTCCTGAAGCACATCAGGGACAGCTTTATAAGGGTTGCCAATTTCATAACTCAGTTTGGCATAATTAAGCCATGCATCTTTTTTTATATCATTTTCATAATCCATCTGAGAGGCATTCCTAAAGGCATTTAGCGCTTCTGTTTTTTGATCGGTCTTTAAATAACATTCTGCTAAATGGTAATAGGCGTTTTGAGAAACTGAATTATTTCCATCAATAATTTTATTGAAATAAGAAATGGCAGTTTCATAATCGTTTTGCTTATAGTAGGCATAGCCAAGCATATAATAATCTGTATTATTCCACCGACGCCGTTTTCCTTGATAGTTCTTTAAATGCGGAATGGCCTTTTCGTATTGTTTTAAATTAAAATAACTCTCACCAATGATTTTTGATATTTCAGATTTTTGATTTCTATCGGCTTTTGCAAGAAATGGTTCTGCAATATCAATAGCTTCCTGGAATTTCCCTGTTTTAAACTTAATATTCGCCATATAATAAGGCACATCATCGCCCAATTCTTTATCATCGGCCACCTCACTTAAATAACGATCTGCATTATCATAATCGTCGTCCTGATAGGCTATAAAGCCGTAATAATATTTGGCTTGAGCGCCATATTCTTGCGACGTTAATAATTTTTGAAAATATTCTTTAGCACGCGCATAACTTCTAACGGCAAACAAGCCATAGGCATATTTAAAGTTAAAATCTTCTTCTTGATAAATAGATAGATTTCTTGTTTCAACCCTGTTATACCATTTCAAGGCATAGGTATAATTGGCATTCTTAAAATAATAATCGCCCACTTCTAAAAAGGCTGTATTTTGTTTGGTGCTTGTTGGATACCTTTCCACAAAATTTCGCATCATGGCATCTCCAGACTGATCGCCTAACTGTATCGCTGCAAAGGCCTCATAATACTCGCAATTGGCTTTATGTTCTGAGCTTTGGTCGAACTGACCTTTTAATTTATTGAACAAAAATTTCGCCGCCACAAAATCTCGATTATTATATAATTCTAAGGCATGGTTATATTCCTTTAGCGAGTTGGTGAAAATATCGGATTTCTGTGCAAAGCTGGTAGCCGAGAAGACCATAAATAGGGCTACAAACATTAATTTGCGATGCTTCATATTGGTGAATTATTTTACAATATGCTAAAATTAAACATACTTAAACTAAACAACGTTTAATTGATTCAAAATTGTATAATTGTTAATTAATTATAACATTTTGTTAACTAAAAAATGCTAC
>CBDUPN010000236.1:0-2370 GCA_965369125.1 uncultured Aureibaculum sp.
GCCCACATCAAGCACAATCCTGATGATTTTTCATCAGGATTTTTTTCTTAGATCAAATTCAAATTATGCTGCCATAAAAGTTTATAACAGAAATATATTGTATTTTTAGTTTGAATATATTTTAATGGAGAAGATTTTAATAGATAAGGTAAAACAAATTATTTTAAATCATTTAGATGATGAAAAATTTGACGTTAACCAATTAGCCTCTGAAATGGGCTGGAGTAGATCTCACACCTTTAGAAAAGTAAGATCAATTTCAGGTATATCTGCAAATCAATTTATTAAGGAAATCCGGCTTCAGGAAGCTGCCAAATTAATTTCAAATTCCAATCTTAATGCTTCTGAAATATCCTATAAAGTAGGTTTTAGCAGTCCATCGTATTTTAATAAATGTTTTAGGAAATATTACGGTGTAACTCCAGGGGAATATAAAGAAAAAAATGAAAAAAGAGCTTCGGTTAATGACACCGATCTAACGCACCCCCCATCAAGAATTAAAAAATTACAGTATATTTTTTATGTACTTGGAACAATCCTGTTAATCGTTGGCATAGTTTCAATTTTTAATAATAAAAATAACCCGAAAGAAATATCTATTGCTGTTTTATATTTTGATGATCATAGTCCTGAATCAGATATACAATGGTTCTGTAATGGACTTACAGAAGAAATTATTGAAAAATTAGCTGGTATTAAAAAATTAATGGTCACCTCCCGTACTTCGGTAAAACAATTTAGAAATTCTAATATACCAATAGCTGAAATAGCAAAAACGCTGAATGTAGATTATATTTTGGAGTCAAGTGTATCCAAATCAAAATATAGCGATTCTGTTCGAATAATTACACAATTAATTAATGTGAAAGATCAGCATGTTTGGTCGAATACTTATGATGAGAGTATTGAAAACTCATTAAAATTACAAAACGATGTTTCTAAACTTATTGTAAAAGACCTTAATATTTCTTTAAGCCCTGAAGAGGCAATTAATATTGTAAAGCAACCAACTAATAATAAACAAGCCTATAATTTATTTCTTCAAGCTGACTATCAGCATAGCTTATTTAACAAACTAGCTTTTAGTAAAGCTATCCCTCTTTATGAACAGGCAATCGCTTTAGATTCTAATTTTATTAAGGCCTATGTGGGCTTGGCAGAAATCTGGCAGATCGGTGGATTAGTGTGGGGCATAAATGATGAGAAGGAAGCTTGGAACAAATCTAAACAATTGTTGCTAAAAGCAAAACGTATTGATAGTACTTACCGTCAAGTAGCGTATAATTTACATTTAGGGTATTTTTATTATGAATGGGATTTTGAAGCGATGGAAAAATATTATCAAAAAAGATTATTACAACCTAGTTATGATAATTTAACGGGTCTAATCTTAGACTATGCCATAAAAACCGGAAGATATAATGAGGCTTATCTTATAAACGAGGGGTATATTAAAAAATCTCCAACGATTAGCCATTTATATACTTATAAAGCAGAAACATTAATGTTTCTTGGTGAAAAAGAAGCTTCACTTGAAATATTAGAGAGATATAATTCTATGTTTAGTGATAATATTTATTATCTAAGAGAATCAACAAAATTGTATTTCTACCTTGAAAAATTTGAAAAGTCTAAAAATCAATTAAAAAATATCAGAGTCAAATTCCCTAATGATAATCCATCTATTTTAATCTGGCTGGATGCAGTTTTTACTAAAATGGATGGGAATAATGAGAATGCCACATTATATTTAGATCAACTAAAAAATCTTTATAACACAAATAGTTCAGGAAGTCCTGCTTGGTTTATTGCACTCTACTATTCTTATTTAGAAGATTATGAGAATACTTTTATCTGGTTACAAAGATCATATGATCGTCATGAAGTAGAGATGACTTGGTTCTGTGAAGAACCCCTTTTAATTCCTTTACGAAATGATAAGCGATATAAAGATCTTTACCATAAGATTGGATTTTCAAAAATCAATTAAACTTCTTTACAATAATCGCGAAAACAATGAATTTTTTCATGTTATAGTCTTCAAATTGTGGCCATCACTTAATTCGGCAAATGCTTATTATTTGGGTCAAGGTTTATGAAATATTGAATTTCTGCTACTTCAAAATGATTCATAATTACCATCAATGCTTTAGAATTACCATCATTTGATACAGTATTACTATTGGAAAGCTTGTTCTTTATATCCTTAGAGTCCATTGGCAACTAACTTTGGTACAACTTGTTACAATACTTTAATTTAGAAAAGTAAGAATATAAATTCGAAAATGGTTGTAACATTAATATTAACCAATTAAAAAATTTTCCTATGAAAACAAAACTAGTATTAGCAGTAATGATTACATCCCTATT
>CBDUPN010000237.1:0-2366 GCA_965369125.1 uncultured Aureibaculum sp.
CTTTTAATATGAAAATGCCCGAAGAGATCAACAGGATTTTAACCGATAGAATTTCCGACTTGCTTTTATGTCCAACAGACACTGCCATCCAGAATTTACAAAAAGAAGGCTTTTCAAATCTGAATACAAAAGTTGTTAAATGTGGTGATATAATGAAAGATGCCGTTGAACATTATCGGAAAACTTCTGAAGAAAAATCGTCCATTATGAAGGACTTGGAATTACACAAAAATAATTTCGTCCTGGCAACCATTCATCGTCAAGAAAATACCGACGATCTTAATAAGTTAACATCTATTTTTAAAGGCTTAGAAAAAATCAACGCTCAATGTCAGGTTGTTTTACCATTGCATCCACGAACCAAAAAAATATTAGAAGACCAACAGTTGGCCTATAAAATAACGACTATTGATCCTGTTGGTTATTTTGATATGTTAGAGCTCTTAAAGAACTGTAATATGGTAATTACCGATAGTGGTGGTTTACAAAAAGAAGCTTTTTTTAATAAAAAGCATTGCATCATTGTAAGAGATGAAACCGAATGGGTTGAACTCGTTACGAATGGTTTTGCAAAAATTGTTGGAAGTGATACGACAAAAATGTTAGATGCTTATGCCGAATTTAAAAACAAAAATGCCGACTTTTCTTTAAGCCTTTATGGTAATCATGTAGGCGAGAAGATCTATACTGAAATTAAAAATTTAATACATTAATACTGATGAACTTACCAAAATTTCTACTAGGCGATAATACAGATTATCCAGAAGATATATTTATCATACATACCGAATATCCTCAATTTATTATCAACTTGGTGAATGATGAAATTGAATGGTTAGAAGAAGTTCAGGTCGATAATGAGACAGATCTAACAAATGAGATCAACGATTTAATTGAGCAAGCTTCTTTATTTTACGATAGGGAGATGCAAAGATATGATAGTTAAAAGCTCGAGGATTATTTCTTTGAAGCTTCAACAAGCTCAATTTGATCTGTACTTGTTTTGGTAGTAAACTTGCCGTAATTAATCACCGCTATATTTTTTTCTATTTTTTCAATTGTACCCACAGATTGCCCATCTATAAGACGCACCCTGTCATTCTTTTTGTATTTATAATCAGATTTCGCTTTTGCTATCTTTTTTTGTACTACCTTTTTTTCTTCCCTAATTTTTGTGACTTCTTTTATGACTTCCTTTTTAACAGCCACTAGTTTCTTTTCTTGAGCAATTTTTTTTATTTTTTCTTGCTTTTTTGCCGCTTTCGTTTTAGGAATATCCTTAGTTTTTGTAATGTGTTTGTTCTTTTCTATCAGGATCCATTTCATAAAATCTGAAAGTAATTTTTTCTTATTATTTGTTTGAAAATAATTATTTGTGATTTCATTTATTTTTCTCCCAATGGAGATCATTCTTTGATTACTGTCATAGAGTTCCTGAAAACTCTCTAATTTCTCCTGTATTTTCGATTCCTTCTCTGAAAGATTTTCAGAATATTGCTTAGCTTTAAATTCCTCCTTTTGTAGGCTTTCTGAGGTTCTTTGTAATTTATTACGTTCTTTTTGAAGATTCGAGATGGTTTTATCTAAGCGTATTTTTCCTCTTTCTACTTTCTTTTTGGCGCGGTTGATCAAAGAATAGGGTATCCCATTTTTCTGTGCCACCTCAAATGTAAATGAGCTACCGGCCTGACCTACGTATAATTTAAATAATGGCTCTAACGTTTTTTCATCAAATTGCATATTAGCATTTGTAACATGCTCTAATTCATCAGCCAAAACCTTTAAATTAGAATAGTGGGTTGTGATGATTCCAAAAGCTTTCTTCTCATAAAATTCTTCTAAAAAAATTTCAGCCAAAGCGCCTCCAAGCTCCGGATCACTACCAGTACCAAATTCATCGATTAAAAAGAGCGTATTATTATTGCATTTTTTTAAAAAATCACGCATGTTCTTTAATCGGTAACTATAGGTGCTTAGTTGATTTTCAATGGATTGATTATCTCCGATATCTGTAAGGATGGTGTCAAAAAAATGTACTTCACTTCGTTCATGAACCGGTATTAAAATACCACTTTGGATCATTAATTGTAATAATCCTATGGTTTTTAAAGTGATGCTCTTACCTCCAGCATTAGGCCCGGAAATAACTATGATTTGTCGCTCTGGATTTAATTCAAGTGTTTGTGGTATTGTTTTTATATTTTTCTTTCTATTATTTTCTAGTAGAATGGGATGATACGCATCCCTTAATAAGATTTTTTTATGAGTAGATATTTTGGGTAAAATAGCATTTATTTTTAAGGCATAAGAGGTTTTTGCACTTATGACATCTAAATGAATTAAATAGTTTTGATAAATTTTAAGCA
>CBDUPN010000238.1:0-2363 GCA_965369125.1 uncultured Aureibaculum sp.
AAATAAAAGGCGATCAAAAAATGATCATATTACAGGGTTCAGGTCTTAATATAGATAGGGGTGCTGAAGAAGCTGTGGCGATGATGCAATATGTAAGCCATGCAATTTTGTATATTATTGGCGGGGGTGATGTTTTTGAAAAACTCAAAACACAGGTGTTAACACTTAAATTACAGCAAAAAGTATTTCTCAAAGATAAAATGCCCTATGATGAATTGATGGAATTTACCAAGATTGCCGACCTGGGATTATCATTGGATAAAGGTATGAACTTGAATTATGAATACAGTTTACCGAATAAGGTATTTGATTATATTCAGGCCGAAATACCCTTATTGGTTTCAAATCGAATTGAAATTGCCAAATTGGTGATTGATAATCAGATTGGAAAGGTGGTCGACACGCATGATCCGAAAGAGCTGGCGAACATTGTTAATGGAATCTTTTCTGATAAGGAGCAATTGTTAACCTGGAAGAATAACTTAAAAAAAGCTGCTCAAAAATATACTTGGGAAAACGAAGCGATAAAGCTTAAGGAAATATTTCAAGATCTCAAGTAAAGGTCACCTGGAGTTAGCACACAAATACCCTAATTTATAAATTTGAAAAACAAGGATAGAAGGGTTTTCTGATGTTAAATTTGACTTCAGCATTTTATGTGTTTTTTTAAAAAAATGTCCAAATAAAATTGAAAGACGGAGTGATTTCATTGTTATAAATGCATCTACTAATTTAAGATCATTTTTTGCGATAAGATTGTTCTGATAAAGATAATATGCATTAAGAACAGATTCTTTGGCCTTGGTTAAAAAAATCTCATTGGTTTCAATACCCAGATGATACACAGAATTGTCGATATGTTTGAGTAAAACATTTTCATTTCTAAGACACAACGAAAAAAGCGTGTCTTCATGGCCATAATTGCGAATTTCTTCATTGAATTTTATCTTATTAAATATACTTTTATGAATGAAAAAATTGGCAGAAAAGAAATGGTGATATGGATCTGATTGCCTCTTTGTTATTGAAACCTCTTCGTGTTTTTTACCATAAACCCATCGCAGCAATCTGTCCTTAGTAGGCTTTTCGTTATGGTAATTCACACCTCCACAGACGACGCATTTTAGTTCTGAAATAGATTTTAAATAGGTTTTTATAAAATATGGGCTTTTAGGAAACACGTCGGCATCAAGAAAGAGCAACCATTCATAGTTGGCTTTGGAGGCCAGTAAATTTCTAATTTTGCTACGACCAATATTTGTATCGAGTTTATGATAAATACAATGGTCTAAAGCGGTAATAGCCTCATTATTATTTTTAGCAGATTTATCTGAACAGTCGTCAATACAGATAATTTCGAATGTTACATCGGTTTTTAAAAGTTGTTTATGTATTTCTTTTATTAAAGGAAATGTATCGTAGTGATATGTTGGTATAAGAACAGATATCACGAAACATGAATAAGATTAGACAACTTCAAAAACTTTTTCGCCATCGCATTTGATCGTTTTATGTGGATATTTTAAAATTAAAGCATAATCATGGGTAGCCATTAAAATGGTTTTTCCGGTTTTATTGATCTGCTCCAACACGCTCATGACTTCCAGCGAAGTCTTTGGATCTAAATTCCCTGTTGGTTCATCGGCTAATATCAGTTCAGGATCATTCAGTAAGGCTCTTGCAATCGCAATACGTTGTTGTTCGCCGCCAGATAACTGAAAAGGCATTTTAAAACCTTTGGTTTTCATGCCTACTTTCTCTAATACCTCATTAATTTTTGATTCAATACTTGCCTTATCTTTCCAGCCAGTGGCTTTTAAGACGAATAATAAATTGTCGTGCACATTTCGATCATTCAACAGTTTAAAATCCTGAAAAACAATACCCAATTTCCTTCTCAAATAAGGAATCTCTTTTTCTTTTAGTTTATTCAGGTTAAAATCAACCACTGTGCCTTCGCCTTTTAATAATGGCAGATCTCCATATAAGGTTTTCATAAGGCTACTTTTACCACTACCTGTCTTTCCGATGAGGTACATGAAATCACCGGGATAAATATCTAGACTAATATCTGAAAGCACTAAATTCTCCTCTTGAAAAATCGAAGCATCTTTTAAATGAAGCACAGGTTTTGACATATAATTTTAAATTTAATGTCACAAATTTACAGTTTAAATTTTAATAATTAAGACTCATGATCCAATAGGTAGAAGGAGCATTGTTTTTCTTTATATTTGAAACCCATTGAAGCGTTTTTTAATGAAGAATTTAGTGCATTAATAACACAATTGCTCATTGAATAAATACGTTTGGCCCAATATATGTTAGATACCAAGCCATAGCGTAGCATTTTTTAGTTAACA
>CBDUPN010000239.1:0-2361 GCA_965369125.1 uncultured Aureibaculum sp.
GCAAAAAATCTTGGTGCAAAAGGGATATTTATCAATGACAATACGAATTTAGGTAGCGACGAAATTACCATACAAAGGGAGGAGTTAGAAAAGTATATCGTTCTTGAGACCAACGATTGGAAACGTATTTATAAATATTTAAAGCTGAAAGACAGAATAGCTGAAATTAAAAGGATCACCCATGAAACTGAAATTTATATTAAAGTAAATCTGGACGGAACAGGTAAAAGTGAAATAGATACAGGAATTCCTTTTTTTGATCATATGCTAGACCAAATTGCGCGTCATGGGCAAATGGATCTTAATGTACATGTGATCGGTGACCTTGAGGTGGACGAACATCATACCATTGAGGATACGGCCATCGCATTGGGAGAGGTTTTTGCAAATGCTTTAAGCAGTAAATTGGGTATGGAAAGATATGGATTTTCTCTACCTATGGATGATTGTTTAGCACAGGTAAGCATTGATTTCGGTGGAAGGAATTGGCTTGTTTGGGAGGCCGAATTTAAGAGAGAAATGATAGGGAAAATGCCAACAGAAATGTTTTTTCATTTTTTTAAATCTTTTACGGATGGCGCAAAGGCAAATTTAAATATCAAGGCAGAAGGATCTAACGAACACCATAAGATAGAAGCCATTTTCAAGGCCTTTGCAAAAGCCATTAAATCGGCCATTAAGAGAGATCCCGATAAAATGATACTTCCAAGTACAAAAGGAATGTTATAATGTAACTAACATGAATAAATGAAAATAGTTATAATAGATTATGGTGCCGGTAATATTCAAAGTATCAAATTTTCGCTTCAGCGTTTGGGTTTTGAAGCAGAATTAAGCCATGATTACGAGGAAATACGAACGGCAGATAAGGTCATTTTTCCTGGGGTTGGAGAAGCCAGTACAGCCATGCAGAAATTAAAATTAACTGGATTAGATACCTTGATACCAAAACTAACACAACCAGTTTTAGGGATATGTCTGGGTATGCAACTGATGTGCACCTATAGCCAGGAGGGTAATACAAACGGCTTAGGAATTTTTGATGTTGAAGTCGTGAAATTCGACAACGGTTTAAAAGTTCCGCAAATTGGATGGAATAGAATAACAGAACTAAAGACGTCGCTTTTCAATAAAATAAAAGAGTCATCGTATATGTATCTCGTGCATAGTTATTATGTGCCAGTTTGTAGGGAAACCATAGCTATTACAGATTATGGTCTGAATTATTCATCGGCTTTACAAAAAGATAATTTTTATGGTGTTCAATTTCATCCCGAAAAGAGCAGTCTGGCAGGTGAACAGATATTAAAAAACTTTTTAGAATTATGAGAATTATACCGGCTATTGATATCATTGACGGAAAATGTGTTCGTTTATCCAAAGGAGATTATGCTACCAAAATAATCTATAATGAAGATCCGCTTGAGGTCGCGAAAAAATTCGAATCACACGGTATTCAATATCTTCATTTGGTAGATCTCGATGGGGCCAAGAGCAAGCATATTGTTAATTATAAAATTTTAGAACAGATTGCCTTAAAAACAACATTAAAGATTGATTTTGGTGGAGGGTTAAAATCGGATGATGATTTAAATATTGCTTTTAATAGTGGTGCCCATCAAATTACAGGAGGTAGCATTGCCGTCAAAAACCCGTTAATCTTTAAAAAATGGCTAAAAAAATACGGTAATGAAAAAATAATACTTGGCGCTGATTCAAATGATGAAAAAATTGCCATCAATGGCTGGCTGGAAGAATCTGATCAAGAACTTATTCCATTTATTCAAAAATATATCGATGATGGCATAGGCTATGTTATTTCAACAGATATTAGCAAAGATGGCATGCTACAAGGTCCTTCTTTTGACTTATATGCAAAAATATTAGATAAAATAAAAAATATAAAATTGATTGCATCAGGAGGAATTTCGACCATAGAAGAAATACCTAAATTGGCTGAATTAGGTTGTGAAGGAACAATTATTGGCAAAGCCATTTATGAAGGTCGCATTACTTTAAAACAACTGGAAAAATATATCATTGCATAAATTATAAAGATGCTTACTAAAAGAATTATACCTTGTCTCGATATTAAAGATGGAAGAACCGTTAAAGGAATCAATTTTATTGATCTTAAAGATGCCGGCGATCCTGTTGAATTAGCTGCTTATTATGCTAAAAGTGGTGCTGATGAGCTCGTTTTTCTTGATATCTCAGCGACTGAAGAACGCAGAAAAACACTATCTGAACTGGTTTTACATGTAGCCGAGAAAGTTAACATTCCATTTACAGTAGGAGGTGGTATTTCTTCTGTTGAAGATGTTGATATCTTACTTAAATCTGGAGCTGATAAAGTATCTA
>CBDUPN010000240.1:0-2360 GCA_965369125.1 uncultured Aureibaculum sp.
GGTTTTGGTAGCGATGAATTGGCATCTAAATTTGAAAAAGAGCATGACGATTATAATTCAATTATGGTCAAAGCCTTAGCCGATCGTTTGGCAGAAGCCTTCGCAGAATATTTGCATAAAGAGGTCCGCACTCAATATTGGGGATATGCAGCTAATGAAAATCTAAGCAATGAAGAATTGATTAAAGAAAGTTATAAAGGAATTCGACCGGCACCGGGATATCCGGCTTGTCCCGATCATTTGGAGAAAAAAACAATATGGGAATTATTGCAAGTCGAAAAGAATATAGGTGTAAAACTTACCGAAAGTTTAGCCATGTGGCCTGCATCAAGTGTTTCGGGATATTATTTTGCAAATGCCCAGGCCAAATATTTTGGACTTGGAAAAATCAAAGAAGACCAGCTTCAGGATTATGCCATACGTAGGCAAATTTCATTCAGCGAAGCTAAAAAATGGTTGAATCCCAACTTACAAGATTAATATGAAAGTAACAGAACATATAAAGAACGCAAAGGGGAAAACATTGTTTTCTTTTGAGATCATTCCCCCGCAAAAGGGACGGAATATTCAGGAATTATATAATAATATCGATCCCTTAATGGAATTTAACCCTCCTTTTATTGACGTAACCACTTCGAGGGAAGAATATGTATATCTCGATAGAGGTGAAGGGTTGTTGGACAGGAAAATTACCCGAATGCGTCCTGGTACTGTAGGGATTTGTGCCGCTATTAAACATAAGTACAATGTAGATACTGTGCCGCATGTATTATGCGGTGGTTTTACCAAGGAAGAAACAGAATATTTGTTGGTAGATTGCCATTATTTAGGCATAAATAACGTAATGGCCTTAAGAGGTGATGCCATGAAACATCAGCAGTATTTCGAGGCTTCAAAAGGAGGGCATCAATATGCCAAAGAATTGGTTTCTCAAATTCAAAATTTAAATAAAGGAAGGTATTTGCACGATGTCATAGAAGCAGACGATAAGGCTGATTTCTGCATTGGTGTTGCCGGATATCCTGAAAAACATATTGAAGCACCATCTTTGCAATCAGATCTAAAGCGGTTAAAAGAAAAAGTAGATGCAGGAGCCGATTATGTGGTGACGCAAATGTTCTTTGACAATAAAAAATATTTCGATTTTGTAGACAAAGCAAGGCAAGCAGGGATAGACGTTCCTATTTTTCCGGGAATCAAACCGGTTGCGGTCAAACGACATTTACAATTGTTGCCACAGGTTTTTAAAATTGACTTACCTGAAGACCTTATCCAAGCAATTGAAAAGTGTAAGGACAACAAACAGGTAAGAGAAGTCGGAATAGCATGGTGCATTGAACAGTCAAAGGAATTAATGGAAGCAGGTGTGCCAGTTTTGCATTATTATTCTATGGGAAAATCTGATAATATCAAGGCAATTGCCAAGGCAATATTCTAAAGGTTTTGTAAGGAAATAGTAATTTTATATACTATTATAGGCAAAAGAAATTTAGTCATGTGAATTTTGGCAGAATAATTGTTTATTTTTGCATGGTTAAAAAATAATAATATAATTTAAGAAATAAATACAATGGCATTAGAAGTTACAGATGCTACTTTTGATCAAGTAGTTTTAAAATCAGATAAACCAGTTTTAGTAGATTTTTGGGCGGCATGGTGTGGTCCGTGTAGAATGTTGGCACCTATCGTTGAAGAATTAAGTCAGGATTTTGATAATAAGGTGGTTGTTACTAAAGTTGATGTAGATTCAAATCAAGAATTTGCAGCTAAATATGGAGTAAGAAACATACCAACAGTATTGATATTTAAGAACGGTGAGGTGGTTGATAAGCAAGTAGGCGTGGCACCAAAAGCTACATATACCGAAAAGTTAAAGGCCTTAGTGTAATATTAACTCATAAAGTAATAAAAAAGGTTTGGCATTCTGTCAAACCTTTTTTATTTTACAACATATTTTAGTCTATGGCAATTCAAGAGGCAAAAAACATTTACGGGATTAAAAATCTGGAGCTTTTAGCACATCAAGTGGTGGAGGGTTTTATCACCGGATTGCATAAAAGTCCGTTCCATGGTTTTTCGGTAGAATTTGCCGAGCATAGATTATATAATAAAGGAGAAAGTACCAGGCATATAGATTGGAAATTATATGCAAAGACCGATAAATTATTTGTAAAGAGATTTGAGGAGGAGACGAATTTAAGGTGTCATATTATCATTGATAATTCGGGTTCTATGCATTATCCCATCATTAAAAACCCTACAATTAAGAATTTGAATAAAATAGGTTTTTCGGTAATGGCTGCTGCTGTTTTATTAGAAATTTTAAAAAGGCAAAGAGATGCTTACGGTTTGAGTATTTA
>CBDUPN010000241.1:0-2345 GCA_965369125.1 uncultured Aureibaculum sp.
GCTTGGGCGTACTTCAATGACCGGGTCTAAAAGGCCTGTGGGACGAATGACCTGCTCCACAAAAACCCCTTCTGTTTTTTGCAATTCATAATCTGCAGGCGTAGCACTTACAAAGATCACCTGGTTTTGTATCGCTTCAAATTCTTCGAATTTTAATGGGCGGTTATCCATAGCAGCCGGTAATCGGAATCCGTATTCCACTAGATTTTCTTTTCGCGATCGGTCACCACCATACATGGCATGGGTTTGTGGAATGGTTACATGGCTTTCGTCTATTACCATGAGAAAATCTTTGGGAAAATAATCCAATAGGCAGAAGGGCCGGGTACCTGCTTCACGTCCGTCTAAATATCTCGAATAGTTTTCAATCCCACTACAATAGCCAAGTTCACGGATCATTTCCAAATCAAATTCGGTCCGCTCCTTAAGACGTTTTGCTTCTAAATGTTTGCCGATCTCCTTAAAATAATCTACCTGTTTCATCAGGTCTTCCTGTATCTGGTGAATGGCATTCTGCAATACATCGGGAGAGGTCACAAATAAATTGGCGGGATAAATGGTAAGCTCTTCAAATTTTTCAAGGACACGATTATTAACAATATCAAAACTTTCTATTTCTTCAATCTCATCACCAAAAAAGTGAACTCGATACCCATAATCTCCATAGGATGGAAAAATAGTTATCGTATCACCTTTAACCTTAAAAGTGCCACTTTTTATTTCGTATTCTGTTCTCGAATACAAACTTTGCACTAATTGGTGTAGGAATTTGGTCCTGGCCAGTTTTTGATCTACTTCTATAGTAATGACATTCTTTTGAAATTCTACCGGATTTCCAATACCATAAAGACAGGATACGGAGGCCACCACAAGAACATCCCTGCGTCCCGAAAGTAAAGAAGAGGTGGTGCTTAAGCGTAGCCGTTCAATATCATCATTGATCGACAGGTCTTTTTCAATATACAATCCGCTTGATGGAATATAAGCTTCTGGCTGGTAATAATCGTAATAGGAAACAAAATATTCTACGGCATTCTCAGGAAAAAAATGTTTGAATTCAGAATACAACTGGGCTGCCAAGGTTTTATTATGGGCCAATACCAGAGTAGGGCGCTTGACTTTTTCAATCACATTGGCCACTGTAAAAGTTTTACCTGATCCGGTAACACCTAATAATGTTTGATATTGTTCACCGGACAAAATGCCTTCTGTGATCTGTGCAATAGCCTCGGGCTGGTCACCTGTTGGTTTAAAATCTGATATCAATTTGAATTGCATGTTGCAAAAATAACGAAGCGAATTGAAATGTTACCTAGTAATGGCCATTATTTAGAAAGGTTAAATAAAGAACGCATTAATTTTAACATATGATTTGTTTTTATTTAAGATTAACTTAACGAGGCTTCATTTTTTAGCCATTACTTTTGTGGTATAATTAGTTTGAGTTAGTTGGAATATGAGTACTGTTTTAAAGGCAGTGCTCATTTTTTTTATCACAGATCTCTTCGTTTTAATAATCTATACGATAAGTAGATGAAAATAAAGGTCCAGATCGAAACCACGGCTACATCAAAAAATTGAACCGAAAAATCTTTTGAAAGGTCTTCACCTACCTGTTTCGCGACACTTTGTACCGCATTTAAGCGTGTAAATGGTTCCTTGATCAAATTAGACATCGATTCTAATGGCAAGAACTGCATGACGCTGTTTACGCTTTCTGTAACATGATCACTATCTCTAAATTTCCAGAAAAGAAATCCTTTTAAGATACTTTCTCCAAAGAACCATACAAGAATGCCTCCTACAGCAAATGCAGACCTTTTTACCAAAATACCCATAAAAAGTCCGAAAGAGAAAAATCCAACGAGTTTAATAAAAAACGCCAATAGGTATTGAAGGTCTGAGAAAATGATACTTGGTTCGTTATAATCGGAATAGGCCAATCCAAGGATCAATGAGACTACAAATACAAATAATGTTGAAATCGCAGCAAATGCAATGACTGTATAAAACTTCGAAAGGATAAATTCTTTTTTGCTTAAGCCATCTATAAGGTTTTGTTTTAAGGTTTTGTTGCTGTATTCATTGGCCATCATAGAAACAATTACCAGCAATAAGAAAAATTTGAAAATGGCCGCCATAAAAGTGTTGAAATGCCAGATATATGGAAAATTAAAAATCCCTTGATCTGCCAGATGAAATTCTATAGGCCCTATGTCGAATTTTATGGCCGCGATCAAGGCTATTGAGGTTAGTAACCCAAAATAGATCAAAGACAAAATGCGACTAGCCCTGCTATGTTTTAATTTGTGAAATTCTATATCTAAAAGTCGGAACATGAATAC
>CBDUPN010000242.1:0-2282 GCA_965369125.1 uncultured Aureibaculum sp.
ATATACCACAGGCGCTTGATCATTAATTTATATTGTTTAATAAGAATGTTCTTTTCGATCTCAGGTTTTTCTTCTGCCTCTTTATAATAGATAAACAGACGAATTATATAAAAAAGTCCTGCAAACCAGGTAGTTACAAAAATAATATGCAGTGATTTAATATATAAATATTCCATAATAGTTATGGTCCTAAAGGCTATTAGATTGCCAATCTTTTATCCACTTTATCGTAACGTCAACCCAGTCATCGTTATCGTTTAAACATGGGATATGCTTGTAGGTTTCTCCACCTGCTTCTAAAAATTCTTCTTTCCCTTCCATGGCAATTTCTTCTAAGGTTTCAAGGCAATCGGCAACAAAGGCTGGAGTAATAACGGCTATTTTTTTAACGCCTGCTTTTGGTAAACGCTCTAGTTCGAAATCGGTATATGGTTTTAACCATGGGTCTTTTAAAAGGCGTGATTGGAAGGAGTCACTATAAGTACCAGGTTGCAATTTCAAAGCTTTTGCCATTAATTTGGTAGTTTCTAGGCATTGATGCCTGTAACAAGTTTTATGGGCTACTGATTTGGTATTACAACAAGTTCCATCAATTTTGCAATGGGAATTGGTAGTATCTGATTTAATAATATGCCTTTCGGGGATACCGTGATATGAAAACAAAATATGATCATGTTCAAATCCTTCGAGATGTCGTTTTAGATTAGCACTCATCACTTTAATATAATCTTGGTTATTATAAAACACTGGTAAAACGTCCATCTTCATTTCAGCAAAAGATTTTTGCAGAACTTCTTCAGCTTTTACAACAACGGTCTCATACGAAGACATGGCATAGTGTGGATATAGCGGAATTAATAAAACCTTGTCAACACCTTGATCCTTTAGTTGTTGAAATCCTTTTTCAATACTCATGCTGCCATATCGCATTCCAAGGGCAACCGGAATATCTATTTTTTTACTGATTTTTTTTGTAAATCTTTCAGAAATGACCACCAATGGTGATCCTTCCTTCCACCATATCTTCTTATAGGCAGCGGCCGATTTTTTGGGTCTTGTATTTAAAATAATACCTTTAATCAATAAAAAACGTTTCCAATACGGTATGTCGATTACACGTTCGTCCATTAAGAACTCATCTAAATATCTTCGAACATCTTTTACTTTTGTACTATCGGGTGAGCCTAAATTAACGAGCAGTATTCCTTTTTTCATTTAATGTTAAATTCTTATTGATTGTATTTTTTTGGGGTAGTTCCGTATTTTTTTTTGAAAGCCGCTATAAAATGACTGGATGTACTATAGCCTACTTTTAAACCAACTTCGTTAACGTTAAATTGATTGCTTTCGAGCAGTTTACGCGCGTATTCCATTTTGTAGTCAAACAAAAAACTGTATACCGAATCGCCATAAATCTGTTTAAAACCCTCTTTCAATTTTTTTAATGATAATCCAATCTCATTGGCCAATTCCTGTAAGCTTGGTGGCTCTGTCATCCGGGCAATGATAATGTCCTTCGCCTGTCTAATTTTTAATACGTTTTTTTCATCTACTAAGAATGGGCATTGCTCAATATCCGCATCGCCACTATGGTTGAAATAAAGGCTGAGTAATTCATAGGTTTTACCTTTTAAGTATAGCTTTTCAATGGAGCGATGAATATTAAAATTCATGATTTGATTGAGCACGACAGCGATGGCCGGTGTAATTTTTTTATTATCGTAGTATTTTTTATCCTTATTATCATCTGTTAAAAAATGGATGTAATCCGCTTCCTGAGAAAAAAGTGAATGAAAAAATTTTATGGACAATAGGACTGATATAATCCAGGTTTTAGGCTCTAGATCTAAATTAATAGGAAGATCTTGCTGCGGATTATATAATAATAACGACTGTTCTTCAGATACATCGAAGCTGTAATTACCATTGTTAAAATTAAATTTTGAAGTCCCTTTTAAACAAAAATGAAATTGAATATAACTACTATCGATTTTCCTTTTAACCTGTTGTTTGACATGACCATTATTTTGAATTTTTAATATAAAAAAGCCATCATCAATTTTAATGTCATTTACAGTACCTTCTGCGACATTTTTTATGACATTTGTCATGTTTTTTTAAATTAATTAATAATAATTTTACAAGCAAATTAATACGTAACACCCTATATTTAGGCAAATGTAAGATATTTTTAGAATTTAAGAATTAAAAAGAAAATAAAATTTTTATTCGACACTAAAAGTTCTTCCAGCGTTATTTTTTTAAAATAGTTAATGATAATT
>CBDUPN010000243.1:0-2248 GCA_965369125.1 uncultured Aureibaculum sp.
AAAGAATTAAATCTTGAACCTGTTGCCAGGATGGTTTCTTATGCCGCGGTAGGTGTTGAACCAAGGATCATGGGTATTGGCCCGGTGAAAGCCATTCCTAAGGCAATTGAACAAGCCGGACTAAAATTAAAAGACATCGATCTTTTCGAATTGAATGAAGCCTTCGCATCCCAGTCATTAGCGGTTATGCGGGAACTTGATCTAAATCAAGATATCGTAAATGTAAATGGTGGAGCCATTTCATTAGGGCATCCGCTTGGTTGTACAGGTGCTAAATTATCTGTACAATTATTTAATGAGATGCGCAGAAGAAAAAATAAATATGGAATTGTAACCATGTGTGTTGGTACCGGTCAAGGAGCAGCCGGAGTTTATGAATTTTTAAATTAAAAAACTATAAAAATGATATCAAGATTTCAATCCGGACTCGACAAATAAGATCTTGTCTCTTGGTTCTTGAATCTTAAATCTTAATAAATATGGAAACTGTAGAAAAAAATATTTTACGTGGAGGACAATTCCTGGTAAAAGAAACCAAATGTGAGGATGTATTTACTCCTGAAGATTTTTCGGAGGAACAACGAATGATGCGAGATGCTGTTAAAGAATTCAACGACCGTGAGATCATTCCGCACAGGGAACAATTTGAAAAGAAAGACTATGCCTTAACCGAAGCGTCTATGCGAAAAGCAGGTGAACTCGGATTTTTAGGTGTTTCTGTTCCTGAAGCTTATGGTGGTTTGGGAATGGGCTTTATTTCAACCATGATCGTTTGTGAATATATTTCAAGTGGTACAGGGTCTTTTAGTACAGCTTTTGGTGCACATACCGGAATTGGTACTATGCCCATTGTACTTTACGGTACAGAAGAGCAAAAGCAAAAGTATGTGCCAAAATTAGCTACCGGCGAATGGTTTGGAGCTTATTGCTTAACAGAGCCCGGTGCCGGATCTGATGCCAACTCAGGTAAAACTTCAGCCACACTTTCTAAAGATGGTACACATTATAAGATCAATGGTCAAAAAATGTGGATATCGAATGCAGGCTTCTGTCAATTATTCATTGTATTTGCTCGTATTGAAAACGACAAGAATATTACAGGTTTTATCGTTGAAAATGATCCAAAAAACGGTATTGCCTTAGGAGAAGAAGAACATAAACTAGGAATCCGTTCATCATCTACCCGTCAGGTATTTTTTACTGACACCAAAGTGCCCGTAGAAAATATGTTGTCTGAAAGGGGTAACGGATTTAAAATTGCCATGAACTCCTTAAACATAGGACGTATTAAATTGGCCGCTGCCTGTGTTGATTCTCAAAGGAGAATGACTACATCGTCCATACAATATGCCAACGAACGCAAGCAGTTCAAAACCCCTATAGCTCAGTTTGGTGCTATCAAATCAAAAATTGCTGAAATGGCAACCAATGCTTATGCCGGTGAATCGGCAAGTTACAGGGCTGCAAAAAATATAGAAGACAGGATCGCCATTCGCGTAGCAGAAGGTAACACCCATCAGGAAGCTGAATTAAAAGGGGTGGAAGAATATGCTATAGAATGCTCTATATTAAAAGTTGCTGTTTCTGAAGATGTTCAGAACTGTGCCGATGAAGGCATCCAAATATTTGGCGGTATGGGATTCTCTGAAGATACGCCTATGGAGGCTGCATGGAGAGATGCCCGTATTACCCGTATCTATGAAGGTACCAACGAGATCAACAGGATGTTATCTGTGGGCATGTTGGTTAAAAAAGCCATGAAAGGACATGTAGACCTATTAGGCCCTGCCACGAAAGTTGCGGATGAGTTGATGGGTATTCCTTCTTTTGATACACCAGACTATTCTGAGCTTTTCGCTGAAGAAAAAGAATTGATCGGTAAATTGAAGAAAGTATTCCTTATGGTTGCCGGTGCTGCCGTTCAGAAATTCGGACCTCAACTGGAAGAACACCAACAGATCTTATTGGCAGCTTCAGATATTCTTATAGAGATCTATATGGCAGAATCTACCATTTTACGTACTGAAAAGCTGGCAAAGGCGAAGGGTGAAGATAAGGTCGCAGCACAGATCGCTATGGCAAAATTATATTTGTATAATGCGGTAGATATCATTTCTAGTAAAGGCAAGGAAGGTATTGTTTCTTTTGCTGAAGGTGATGAACAACGCATGATGCTCATGGGGCTTAAACGCTATACTAAATATGCGAATATGCCTAATGTAGTAGCACTACGAACACTTATTGCCGA
>CBDUPN010000244.1:0-2245 GCA_965369125.1 uncultured Aureibaculum sp.
ATCACACATTTCGACCTTGCGAATAATTATGGCCCGCCGTCTGGTTCTGCCGAGGAGAATTTTGGAAAGATTTTAAAACAAGGGTTGGGGTCGTACAGAGATGAACTCATCATTTCTACCAAAGCAGGATACAGGATGTGGCCGGGGCCTTATGGCGAATGGGGCTCTAAAAAATACCTGGTAGCCAGTTTAGACCAAAGTTTACAACGGATGGGATTAGACTATGTAGATATTTTTTATCATCACAGGCCAGATCCTAATACGCCGCTGGAAGAAACCATGAGGGCCTTAGATCTCATCGTTCGGCAAGGCAAGGCACTATACGTGGGCATTTCATCGTATAATGCCGAAGATACTTTAAAAGCATCTCACATGTTAAAAGACTTGGGTACGCCTTGTCTTATTCACCAACCCAGATATAGCATGATGGACCGCTGGGTAGAAAATGGATTGATGGATGTGCTGGAAGAGGAAGGTATTGGTTGTATTCCGTTTTCACCGTTGGAACAGGGTATACTCACCAATAAATATCTAAAAGGCATACCGAAAGATTCCAGGGCGGCCAAAAGCACCGGTTTTTTACAGAAAGACCAGGTAAGCGAAGCGGTTATAAACAAGGCGATACAATTAAATGAGATTGCCTTGAAAAGGGATCAAAGTCTGGCACAAATGGCGGTAGCCTGGCTGTTAAAAGATAAAAGGGTTACTTCTGTATTGGTAGGCGTAAGTTCTGAAAAACAACTGTTAGATAATCTAGGAGCTCTAAAGAATACCCGTTTTAATGCAGCCGAATTAAAGGAAATTGACCGCATATTAAAAGGATAAATTATTTATTGAGGGTTAGGAATTCCAGGGTAAATACCTTTTCCTGACGAATATCATATTTTCTATTGTTTCTTTTTTTGATCTTTAGCTAAGAATCAATAAAGGTTATTATAATGAAGAAAAGCGAGCCGATATCTACTATAATGACTAAAAATGTAATTACCCTTACAACCAGGGATAGTTTACTGGAAGCAGAAAAATTATTCAAAAAAAATCATATACGGCATATCCCGGTAGTTGAAAATGATAAAATAAAAGGGATGCTTAGCTTAACAGACCTGCAGCGTATTAGTTTTGTCGATTCTTATGACGATGACCAGGCAGTAGACACCACTTTTTATAATATGCTTACCATCGGCCAGGTGATGGCCAATAACCCTGTAAAAGTGAGTTCTAACATGACCATAAAAGAGGTTGCTACACTGTTGGCATCGAAAGAATTCCATGCGCTTCCGGTAGTTGATAATCAAAAATTAGTAGGTATTATAACGACTACAGATCTGCTTAAATATCTCATTGGCATTTGTTGAAAACAAGAAAATAATTAGCTAAAACTTTAATTTTTAGCCGAATAAGTCGTATTATAGCATTAGAAAAGAAATAAAAAATTTTAATTATTGAGCTTAATATTTCGGTAATTAAAGAATTGCTATTAAAATCAACCCGTTGTGATAGAGCTGTTTAGTCTTGTAATAGGGTCAATAAATTTGACCAGGTTTGTCTTGTTTCCGAATGAGATGAATGCTGGGCAGCGGGCTATTATTAGTAAAAATATTTCCTTTTATAATAACCTTTCACCGGCAAATAAGCGCTATTTTGAGCACAGAACCCTAAAGTTTATCGATAACTATAATTTTATCGGCAGGGAAGGGGTGGTGGTGAACCAGAAAATGAAATTACTGATAGCCTCGACAGCCGTTATGCTCACCTTCGGGATGAGACGTTACCTGTTTACGCCATTTGCCAATATCATTATTTATCCTAAAAACTATTTTTCTAAGATCACCAAAAGAAGGCATAAAGGAGAAACAAACCCCAGAATGGATACCATCGTTTTTTCATGGGATGATTTTTTGGAGGGTATCAAGATCGAAGATAATAACCTGAATCTCGGTTTACACGAATTAAGCCATGCCCTGTATTTTAGTTTTCTAAAACATAAGAGCTTTACAGCCATTGTTTTTTTAGATCATTTTGGAGAGTTATTAGAAAGATTAAAAGACAGAAAGCTTCAAAGAAAGATTGTACAATCGGGCTATTTAAGGCAATATGGATTTAAGAATAAATATGAGTTCTTATCTGTATTGGTAGAACATTTTTTCGAAACCCCTAAGGAATTCAAAGAAAAATTACCAGAGATCTACAAAATGGTAAAGTTAATGCTGAATTTAGATACCTTAAAAATGTCTTCTCCGGCACC
>CBDUPN010000245.1:0-2218 GCA_965369125.1 uncultured Aureibaculum sp.
AACCAGCGCTGTACACCAGATCCGCCTGAAGGGGGCCAATAATATGTAATGATCAATACTTTCAATTGTTAAACCCTTGATATAATTCAATTAGTTTTGTCGAAGCCTTTTCCCAGCAAAATTCATTTTCTATGAATTTCTTGCCATTAGCTCCCATTTTTTCTCTCAGATCTTTATTATGGTATAGTTCTAAAATTTTGTCTTCAAAATCCTTACTGTCTCTTTCCTTATGGACCAATCCACTTTTTATTCTCTTCACCAGATTTTTTTGAGCGGTAGCATTACTAACCAATACGGGTTTTGAAAAACTCATATATTGAAATAATTTGTTTGCATAAGCAACATCATGCTGAACATTGCGGTACAATGGTGATATGCAGATAGTACTTGCCAGGATATAGGAAGGAAATAGTTTTACATCCTGCCATCCTTGAAAATCGACAGCGTTTTGGATTGATAGATCTGCAACCTTTTGTTTTAAGATAGGATCTGAACTATTAGAACCAACAATAACCAATTTAATATTATCAATTTTCTTTTTTAAGTTTGGCATGGCTTCAATAGCAGTTAACAATCCTCTTCTGATTCCTGTATCTCCTAAATATAAGATTACAAAATCATTTTTATACTTTTTTATAATTGATTTGTCTATTTGATGGTCTTCGTAAAATGATCTTCTTACCGTGTTTGGCACTACAATGATCTTATCAGGATGAATGTTGGTTCTTTGAATGACCTCCTGCCTAAACTCATCTGATACCGTAATAACCTTTGTTGCTTTTTCAATAAACTCTTCCTCCTTCTTCTTCCATTTACCCGGAGAGATCAACAACTTGCCGGGAAAATTTTGTACATGCGGATACTCCTTCATGATTTCTGGCATATTGTCGTGTAAATCTAAAAGTACAGGCAATTTTAATTTTTTGTTTGCTCCAAAAACAGCCCCTGCAATTCTTATATCATGGATATGGATAATATCTATTTTATTCAACAAAAGAAAGCTTCGTATTTTTTTAGACATTATACGTGAATAAAAAGGAAAAGTATAGGCGAGTGCAGATAATTTATAATCTAAATTGTTAGATGTATACCTTTTAATCTTAATTCCATTTATTTCTTCATTTGATGCCTGTTGCGATCCATATTTTAAACAAAACAGATATACATCAAAACCACTTTCCACCAACGAAATGGCTTCATTTTCAACCCTCGGGTCGGGTGGAAACGTTTTGTCTAATATCATTCCTATTCGCATAACTATCTTTCAGCGTAAACAGCGTAATATCTCGGTGTGAATTTTCTCAATATCGGGCGAAAGCCAATTTTTTTCACCGGACTTGTCCATTTTTGAGTCTCTTTTATGTTCCATCCAGACTTTTCAAGCAGCCAATCGAATTGCCAATCTTCAAATTCATGATAATGCCGGTCCCAACTATCTGTTTTAGACCGGTATGCTTTGGCAAACCATAAGTTTAAGGGGATTGTTGTAATTAATTTCGATGAAGTTATAGCTTTCAAGACATTAAATGGTGCGATAAGATGTTCGAATATCTCAAAGGCAGTAACGGCATCTACTTTATGCTTTTTAACAACTTCCGGCAATAAATCGAGATCTTCACCTTCTGTATTTATTACTGTATAGCCATATTGTTCCATGATATCACTAAAATCATTGCGGGTTCCAAGGTCTAAAATGGTTGCCGGCGCCGGTAATACTTTTTGCAAAAATTCAATGGTTAAGTTATATCGTCTATTATGATGGCTCATTATTTTTTTTCTTTTTATCTATAAAAAACCATCCTATCGGAATTAATAACAATAAAGCATAAGAAGTAAGCGTAATTGCATTCCCTTTTTTGATAATGTCGGGTTCAAACTTAAAAATAATTTCGTGTTTTCCGGCAGGTATGACCATTGCCCGTAACACATAATTGGCCCTAAAATGAGGTGTTAATACCCCATCTATATAGGCTTTCCAACCATTTTTATAATAAACATCCGAAAATACCGCCAGTTGCTCCTCATGCGTATTGCTTTCATATTTCATCTCATTGGGTTGGTAAGAGACTAGCTTTATAGAAGCCAAACTATCTATGACATAGGTGTTTTTCTTCAATTGTGATTTGAATTCGGAACTTATCACTGCGCTTTCTTTAGTTCGTAAACTATCTAAAGCTTTAATCTCTTCATCGGCCGAATTAACAAATTGTACATCTTT
>CBDUPN010000246.1:0-2217 GCA_965369125.1 uncultured Aureibaculum sp.
TACTCATTTCTTGTACCATGATACCTCCAAATGAAACACCAACTAAAACGGGATTTTCATGTTTTATGAGCGCACACATGCGTTTAGCGTATTCATCTATTGATTCATTCTGCGATAGTGGAACCAACCAATCTAAATAATGAAGTTCGAAGTTATCTTGTGGAATCTCAAGATATTCAAAAATATCTGAACTAGCCGCCAGACCGGGAACGAGATAAATATGGATTTTATCTAACATATGCTGTATGAAGGTTCGTGTACCCAATCAAACCTAACAATACCCTCATTATCAATTTTTGTTAATGTTACTTGGTGTAGGGTATTGACCAATTCAGGATTCCATGTTGTTTTTACCTTCACGTAATTTTCGGTAAATCCATAAATGTACCCTTCCTTATTCTCACTTTCAAAAAGTACTGTTAGAGATTTGCCTAGCTGACTTTCGTAAAAAGCCCGGCGTTTTTTTACTGATAATCCGCGAAGCATTTTACTGCGTTTATGTCTGATATTCTTCGGAACCACACCATCTAATAATACTGCCTCTGTATTAGGCCTTTCTGAATAAGTAAAAACATGTAAGTAAGAAATATCGAGCTCGTTCAAATAATTATAAGTTTCTAAAAACATTGCGTCGGTTTCGCCTGGGAAACCCACTATAACATCTACACCAATACATGCATTAGGCATGGTTTTTTTGATAGTTTCTACTCTATCCGTAAAGGTAGATCGCAAATATCGGCGTTTCATCTTTTTTAGTAATTCATCGCTGCCGCTTTGCAATGGAATATGAAAATGGGGCACAAAACTATTAGAGTTTGAAACAAATTCTATCGTTTCGTTTTTTAGTAAGTTAGGCTCGATGGAAGAAATACGGAATCGATGTATACCGTCGACTTTATCCAAAGCCTGAACAAGGTCAAAAAAAGTATGTTCATGAACTTTATTACCGAACTCTCCTTTTCCATAATCTCCAATATTGACTCCTGTAAGAACAATTTCTTTTATACCTTGTTCCGAAATTATCTGTGCATTTTTTAATACATTATTCAACGTGTCGCTCCTGGAAATACCCCTGGCAAGAGGGATTGTACAATAAGTACATTTATAGTCACAACCATCTTGAACTTTTAGAAATGCCCGGGTGCGATCACCTATAGAATAAGAGCTTTCATAGAAATTAGCATCTTCAATTTCGCAAGAATGCACTTCACCAATATCATTTTTAGATAAATTATAAATGTAATCCGTTACCTTGAATTTTTCCGTAGCTCCTAATACAAGATCGACACCATCTACGGCTGCCAATTCCTCCGGTTTCAGTTGGGCATAACATCCTATGGCAATTAAAAAGGCTTCATTATTTTGCTTTAATGCTGATTTGACTATGGTCTTAAATCGTTTATCTGCATTGTCGGTAACCGAACAGGTATTGATTACATAAATATCTGCTTTATTATAAAAGTCTACACGCCTGTAATTTTTTTCCTGGAAACTTCTCGCAATTGTTGAGGTCTCAGAAAAATTTAATTTACAGCCTAAAGTATAAAAAGCTACTTTTTTTTGTGCATTCATTGCTATACATTTACGGAATGCAAATTTACAATAATATTTATGATAGCAAATTGGAAGAATAATGTTGGGCAAACATATGTTCAAGAAGTAGGAAGAGCCGAATGGTATAAAAAATATCAGTTAAGAATTTGCAAAATTGAAAGTGATTATGGATTTGAGAACTAAAAATAAATTTATTCATATAATTAGCTTGATGGCTCTATTATCGATAAGCCTAAGTTCTTGTACAAAAAGAGTAAGTTTATATAATGACTTCCAAGTTTTTCGATATAATGAACATTCAAATATTTCATCCTTAGATCCCGCTTTCGCTAAGCAATTATCTAATATTTGGGCTGTAAATCAATTATTTAATGGCTTGGTTCAATTAGACGATAGTTTACATGTAAAACCAGATATTGCCAAAAAGTGGTCAATTTCTGAAGATGGCAGAACCTATACTTTTACCTTGCGCGAAGATGTTTTTTTTCATAAACATGATTTATTTGGATCAGATTCTACAAGATTTGTCACGGCTCATGATTTTGAATTTAGTTTTAACCGTTTACTGGATCAAGATGTTGCCTCTCCCGGTGGCTGGGTCTTACAGAATGTAGATAATTTTGCTGCTGAAAATGATTCAACATTTGTAATAAATTTAAGGAA
>CBDUPN010000247.1:0-2211 GCA_965369125.1 uncultured Aureibaculum sp.
TCCTGCTCTTAATACTTGAGAAAAGATTTCTTCTTGTTCTTCAAATTCTTTTTCGGCCATAATAATCTTTACTTTATGTTAGTCTCAATGTTTTGATTAATACACAAATCTAAAAAAATAAATGAGGTTGACAATAATTTATTTCGTTTCTTTTAGTCATCAAGAAAGCTAATCGTTAATCTGCTCCATAAGTTGTTGGTTATAAAGATTTTGATAAAATCCGGGTTGATTTAATAAATCGTCGTGTATTCCTTTTTGTATTATGGATCCTTCATCCAGTACTATGATATAATCAGCATTCTTAGCGGAGGAAGCGCGATGACTTATAATGATAGTGGTCTTATCACGGCTAATCTTATTCAAATTGTTAAGTATGATTTCTTCTGTTTCAGTATCTACTGCCGAAAGGCAATCATCAAAAATTAATATGTTAGGTTCTTTTATTATCGCCCTGGCAATGGAAATACGCTGTTTTTGCCCGCCCGATAATGTTACACCCCTTTCACCAACAAAGGTATCGTAAGATTTATTGAATTGTTCGATATTATCGTGTATATGTGCATTTTTGGCCGCCTTTATAATGATTTCATTCAAGGCCTTTTCATCGCCGAATTTAATATTATTCGCAATGGTGTCGGAGAATAAAAAGGCTTCTTGTGGTACAAAACCAATAGCATTTCTTAGTGAGGATAAGTTTATATTCTTTATCGGTGTATTATCTACTAAAATTAATCCTTCTTTAACATCATATAGTCTAGCAATTAAATTTGCAATAGTAGATTTACCAGAACCGGTACTTCCTAAAATTGCCAGTGTTTTTCCTTTTGCAATAGAAAAACTTACATTTTTAAGGGCTGTTATATTCGTATCATCATAAGTAAACGAAACATTCTTAAATTCAATCTTACCTTCAATTGAAGTTTCTTCTTCCACATGATTTTGAACTTCAGGTTTAACATCCAAAAATTCGTTGATCCGTTTTTGTGAAGCTTCGGCTTCCTGTATAATGGAGGTTACCCATCCAACTACAGCAACGGGCCAGGTAAGCATATTAACATAAATAATAAACTCGGCAATAACGCCAAAACTGATCAACCCATTGATATATCTCATACCACCCATATAAATAACTATGATATTGCTGGCGCCAATGAGTAAGATCATTAACGGAAAGAATAAGGCCTGGGCTTTATATAGCGATATATTTTTTTCTTTACTATCGTTTGCGATTTCATCAAAATCGTTAAATGAATATTTTTCTATACCATAGGCTTTAATAACATTAATACCCGAAAAGAACTCTTGTGTAAAAGTTGTTAATTTAGAAAGGTACTCCTGTACGATCCGGCTACGTTCGTTAATGACCCTGCTTAAAATATATATAGAGATAGAAAGTATGGGTAAGGGCAATAAAGTATAAAGTGTTAAGGTTGAATCGATTTGGACCATTTGAGTAATTACGATTACAAATAAGGTAATCATGTTAATGGTATACATAATTGCCGGTCCAACATACATTCTAACCTTACTAACATCTTCACTTATACGATTCATTAAATCACCGGTTCGGTTTTTTTTATAAAAGTTTAATGACAGCCTTTCATATTGTTTAAAGATCTCATTTTTAAGGTCAAATTCTATCAATCGAGACATCACAATAATGGTTTGTCGCATAAAAAATGTGAATATTCCTGATAAAAGAACAGCTCCTAAAATGATTAGAATATTGATCAATAATTTATTCTTAACAACTTCAATATCAGTGATCTCTGCGTTGGTATAATCTTCTACAATATTTAAAGATTTCCCTATCAACCTGGGTGTTATTAGTGATAAAATACGCGCTATAACGGTACAAATAATACCAACAATTAAACGGTACTTATATTTAATAAAAAATTTATTTAAATAGAGAATTGCGTTCAAGTGGCTTTATAATTTTTACGATGATACGAAGAATTAACAGGTCTTAATTTCATTTAAAGTTAATAATCTCTTAAATTAATTTATATGAATATTAAAATTTTGTCACCAACCACTAAAACTATACCTTTGCAGCGGTTTTATAAAAAATGACCTTAGATTAAGTCGTTATTTCAATTAAAAAAATGGCTTACCTATTTAAAGTAACAGAAAGCGTTATTTTAAGACGAAGATAAAGGTTTGAGATTATTGTACCAATAAATAACAATTAAATCGAGTTTAATTATA
>CBDUPN010000248.1:0-2208 GCA_965369125.1 uncultured Aureibaculum sp.
TTTTTTTATATTTTTATTCGATGAAAATCCTAACGCTTTTAAAATCTTTTTTTAGGCCTAAAAAAGACAACCTCGAGGATATGAAGAAATACTTAATTGTCGGACTTGGGAATGTTGGTGAGAAATATGATCATACAAGACATAATATTGGTTTTTCTATTTTAGATGAAATTGCCAAACAGGAAAATGTGATCTTTGAACCTCAAAAACTGGGATCTATTGCGAAATTCAGATATAAGGGAAGGTTGTTTATTTTATTAAAACCCGCAACTTATATGAATTTGAGTGGCAAAGCCGTAAAATACTGGATAACAAAAGAAAAAATACTTTTAGAAAATTTACTGATCATTTGTGATGATTTGAATATCCCTTTCGGAACAATCCGTTTAAAAGCTAAAGGAAGTGCTGGAGGGCATAATGGATTATTAGATATAAACGAAAGTTTACAAACACAGAATTATCCACGTTTTAGATTTGGTGTTGGCGATTCTTTTAAGAAAGGAAATCAAGTTGATTATGTTTTGGGTAATTGGAATGATGATGAGACAAAGAAATTGCCCGAAAGATTAAAAAAATCTTACGAACTTGTTAAATCTTTTGGTACATCGGGCATAGCCAATACGATGAGTGATTTTAACGGTAAATGATCTTACTCTACCGTTACTGATTTCGCTAAATTTCTAGGTTGATCTACATTACATCCTCTCATCACGGCAATATAATAAGACAATAATTGTAACGGAATTGTTGTAAGCAATGGTGTAAATGCTTCAAGCGTTTCTGGAACCTCAATTACGAAATCGGCCAAATCCTTAACAATTTCATCTCCTTCGGTAACTACAGCAATGATTTTTCCTTTTCGTGATTTTATTTCTTGAATATTACTTACGACTTTATCATAGTGACCCATATTCGTTGCGATAACTACAATAGGCATGTTTTCGTCGATCAATGCAATCGGACCGTGCTTCATTTCGGCAGCGGGATATCCTTCAGCGTGGATATAAGATATCTCTTTTAATTTTAATGCTCCTTCAAGTGCAACAGGAAAATTATAACCTCTACCCAGATACAAAAAGTTACTCGTATCCTTATATTTCTCTGAAATCATCTTAACATGCTTATCAGTAGTAAGCGCAATTTCAACTTTTTGAGGTATTAATTCTAGCTCTTGCAAATAAAGTCGGTAATCTGAACTCGACATCGTTCCTTTCGCTCTTGCAAGTCTCAATGCCATTAAACCTAAAACGGTTATTTGTGTCGTAAATGCCTTGGTTGAAGCAACTCCAATTTCTGGGCCTGCATGTGTATAAGCTCCGGCATCAGCTTCCCTGGCTATAGAAGATCCAACCACATTACAAACTCCAAATACGAATGCACCTTTAGACTTTGCTAGTTTAATAGCCGCTAAGGTATCTGCTGTCTCCCCAGATTGTGAAATCGCTATTACAACGTCATTTTCTGTAATAATCGGATTGCGATACCTGAATTCTGATGCATATTCAACTTCCACAGGAACCCTTGCCAAATCTTCAAACATATATTCAGCAACCAATCCGGCATGCCATGAAGTACCACAAGCAACAATAATAATTCTATTGGCATTAAGTAACTTCTTCATATTATCTTCAACACCAGACATTTTAATCACGCCTTCTTCCCTATGGAGCCTTCCTCTGAAAGTGTCTGTAATAGCTCTTGGCTGTTCATAAATTTCCTTGAGCATAAAATGCTCGTACCCGCCTTTTTCTATCTGCTCTAGATTCATTTTAAGCTGCTGAACGTCGGCATCAACCAATGAATCGTCTTTTATTTTTCTTATTTTAACATCTCTACCAGGCTTAATAATAGCCATTTCTTCATCATCAAGATAAATAGCATTTTTAGTATATTCTATAAATGGAGAGGCATCAGAGGCAATAAAGTATTCTTTTTTATCCTTCCCTATTCCTATAGCTATCGGACTCCCTAGTCGTGCAACAACAATTTCATCTGGTTTAGATTTATCAAAAACAGCTATGGCATAGGCCCCTACTACCTGATTCAGGGCAATTTGGACTGCCTGGCCTAATTTTACATCATTTTTTTTCTTAACCTCTTCTATTAAATTAATCAGAACTTCAGTGTCCGTATCGCTTTTAAATATATACCCTCTGTTGATCAATTCTTTTTTAATGGTATCATAATTCTCTATAATTCCATTATGAA
>CBDUPN010000249.1:0-2192 GCA_965369125.1 uncultured Aureibaculum sp.
GTAGTTTCCATTTTTCTTTCTTTTATGTGTTCGATATTAGAGGCAGTATTATTAAGTGTATCACCTACTTTTATCAACCTTAAAAAGAAAGAAAAGAAACCTTATGCTATAAAGTTGGAGGAATTAAAAAATGATATTGATGTTCCTTTGATCGCTATATTAACCCTTAATACGATTTCACATACCGTAGGTGCAATTTTAGTAGGGGTACAAGCAGAAAAAGAATTTGGTTCAGGTAATAACGTGGTTGGAATTGTCTCCGCCATAATGACCATTCTAATTTTAGTAGTTTCTGAAATAATTCCTAAGACTATAGGCGCCAGATATTGGAAGAAATTAGCAGGTTCTTCAGCAAGAGTTTTAGCAGTTATGGTATTTATCTTTAAGTGGACAGGTATTATTTGGTTATTACAATTGCTTACGAATATGTTAGGTAAAGATCGGGGTGAAAGTATCTTAAGTCGTGAAGATTTTCATGCGATGACCGATATTGCACATGAAGAAGGGGTTTTTGAAGAATCGGAATCAGAGGTGATCAAGAATTTTTTAAACTTTAGTAAGATCTTAACCAAAGATATTATGACCCCTCGAACAGTATTAAAAATTGAATCTGAAGAGACGAATATTAAAGATTTTTTTGAGAAAAATAAAGATTTGCGTTTTTCAAGAATTCCTATTTATAAGAGCAAAAGCGATAACATTTCTGGATATGTATTAAAGGATGATATTTTTAGAGAAGTTGCAGAAGATAACATAGAACAGAATTTAGGCGATTTAAAACGGAATATATTGGTGGTAGAAAGAAATGTGGCCATACCCAATCTTTTCCAAACCTTTGTTAAGGAAAAAGAACATATTGCTTTAGTGGTTGACGAATATGGATCTGTTAGTGGTTTGGTAACTATGGAAGACGTAATAGAAACGTTATTGGGATTGGAAATTATGGATGAAAGCGACACCGATTATGATATGCAGGAATTGGCAAGACAAAATTGGGAAAAGCGGGCAAAAAAATTAGGTATTATTGATGATTAAAACCAAAATCCATCATTCATATTCCTGATACAAAAAATCATTATAAGGAAACCGAGTAATGTGAACTTTTTTAACGGCTTCAAAGACCTTTTCTTTGAATTCATCTAGATTTTCCTTGTTTAGGGCAGAAATAAAAATACAGTTGTCACCTAATTTGGACATCCACGTTTTTTTCCATTCGTCAAGAGTGAAATGAGCTTTGGTTTTTTCTGTTACCAGATCATCTTCATCGATGTTTTCGTTACTATAATTATCGATTTTATTAAAAACCATAATGGTTGGTTTATCTCCACTTTTTATTTCGTCTAAAATCAGATTGACAGATTCTATATGCTCTTCAAAATTTGGATGTGAAATATCTACCACATGCAATAAAAGGTCGGCCTCACGAACCTCATCCAAGGTAGACTTAAAAGAATCTACTAACTGCGTGGGAAGTTTTCTGATAAAACCAACCGTATCAGATAGTAAAAACGGAATATTCTTTATCACTACCTTTCTAACGGTGGTGTCGAGGGTTGCAAATAGTTTATTTTCGGCGAAAACATCACTCTTGCTAATCACGTTCATCAAAGTAGATTTACCTACATTGGTATAGCCCACCAGGGCTACTCTTACCAACTTACCTCTATTACCCCGCTGCACCGCCATTTGCTTATCGATTGTTTCAATCTTCTTTTTAAGCAATGAGATCTTATCGCGCACTATCCGCCTATCTGTTTCAATTTCTGTTTCTCCCGGTCCACGCATTCCAATACCCCCACGTTGCCTTTCAAGGTGGGTCCACAAACCTGTTAATCGAGGTAAGAGATACTGGTACTGTGCCAATTCAACTTGCGTTCTGGCGTAACTTGTCTGTGCGCGTTGGGCGAATATATCTAAAATAAGGCTCGTTCTGTCGAGAATTTTGCAACGAAGTATGCGTTCAATATTTCTTTGTTGGCCGGGACTTAGTTCATCATCGAAAATTACCGCTCCGATATCATTATTGTCTATAAATTCCTGAACCTCCTCCATTTTTCCGGTTCCAATAAAAGTCTTTGGATTGGGGACGTCGATTTTTTGTGTAAATCTTTTGACAACCTCGCCACCGGCCGTATATGTCAAAAATTCTAGCTCATCTAAATATTCCTTAGATTTTTCTTCATTTTGTTCTT
>CBDUPN010000250.1:0-2159 GCA_965369125.1 uncultured Aureibaculum sp.
AAAGTCCTACTCAGATTTTCGGGTGCCAATCCTTTATCTTCAAATGCTTTTTTATACATTCTTCCCGGAATAACGATCGCTAAATATTGATCGGATGCAATGGCGTTTAATCCAACACAACTTATTACCGTACTTGCAAATAATCCGAAAATAGAATCGAATAAATTCAACACAGCACCACTTATTCTAGCCAAGGCGCCAATGGCATCCATTACGCCTCCAAATACCATCGCACATATTATAAGCCAGATGGTTCCAAGCATGCCGCTCATTCCCCCTGAACTAAAAAGATCATTTAATTCTGTACTCGATGTTGCAATAGAAGTATCGACCGTCATGGCATTCATAACGCCTTTATAGGCAGAATTAATGGTTAATGTTTCTGCACCGGCTATCTGCATTACGATATCAGGCTGAAATATAATTGCAAAAACAGCGCCCAATAAGGTGCCTATTAAAAGGGCAATCAAAGGAGGTGTTTTTTTAATGATCATTACGATAACTACTACCGGGACCAGAAATAACCACGGACTAATATTAAATGATTCTTTGATAGAAGCCAACATAACAGTAGTATCTGTATTTCCTGATACATCGAGAGAGAGACTCATGACGATAAAAATGATCAATGTGATTGTTATGGTAGGTACAGTTGTATAGGTCATATATTTAATATGAGAAAATAATTCGCCACCCGCCATGGCCGGTGCCAGATTCGTGGTGTCGCTTAAAGGTGACATCTTATCACCAAAATAAGCGCCCGAGAGCACGGCTCCTGCTGTCATTCCCGGATTAATACCCAACGCATTGCCAATGCCAACCAATGCTATGCCCACTGTTGCAGAGGTTGTCCAGGAACTCCCTGTAGCTATCGATATGATCGCACAAATAACAACACATGCAGGTAGAAATATACTAGGGTTTAAGATCTGCAAACCATAATAGATCATTGAGGGAATAATACCACTCACCAACCAAGTACCTGCCAACGATCCTACGAATAGCAATATTAACAAAGCGCCCGTTGTAGAACTAACATTTTCAGCCACTTCGGCAATCATCTGTTTGTAAGATACTTTATTATAAAAACCAACAACCGCAGCTACAGCAGCACCTAATAAAAGTATAAACTGATTACTTCCGTTAAGCGCTTCATCACCAAAGGCAAATTTTACATTATAAAACAACATTGCCACAAGGGCTATAACAGGAATTAAGGCTTCCCAGATGCTTAACTCTACATTCTCAATAATATTCTGGTCTTCAATTTGAATTTTAGAAATGTTATCGCTGTCTTTCATTAAGTGGTTGGTTTAAGCTGTAATGATACAAAAAATAAAAGAATCTAAAAATGAAACTAGCATCTGTAATGAATCATTAATTGAACGTACTAATTTTTTAAGTAATTAAATAATTACTATTTTTAAATTAACTTAAACAATAATAAACATGAAAAAATCTATTATTTATTTTCTACTAGGTGGCTTAATAGTTAGTACAATAGCCTTTATAAAAGTAGAGACAAAACCTGCTCAATCCGAGACCACGGAATCTTATATAAGTATGATGAACGGCGTAAAAGCTTATACTTTAGAATTGGCTGAAGCCATGCCTGCCGACAAGTATACTTTTAGACCTCATGATTCCATAAGAAGTTTTGGAGAACAATTAGCCCATATTGGCTTGTCTACTAAGTTTTTAATGGGCATATTTATTAAGGGTGAGCAAATGCCAACTGATCCGGCAGTATTTGCCGAAATTGGCAAAATGGAGAAAGAAATCGGTACTTCTAAAGAGGCGTGTATAAAGACACTTACTGAATCTTTTGACAATTTAGAAGCCACCTTAAATAGTATGGATGCTGAGAGCCTGAATGAAACTTTTGTTGTTCCTTTTGATCCCAATCAGCCAACCTTTACTAAAAAGAGAGGATTCGAATTTATTAACGATCATATTTCACATCATCGCGGGCAAGCATTAGTTTCTTTACGCATGCAAGGAATTAATGCACCACCATACAGATTGTACTAAATAAAAAAACTCCTCATATGAGGAGTTTTTTCTTATACTCTATAATTATCCGCTTTCCAATTTTTTATGGCCTTCTTGATTTCTTTTTCAGACATATTATCGGCTGCTGCTTTTTTTGCCAATTCCGG
>CBDUPN010000251.1:0-2151 GCA_965369125.1 uncultured Aureibaculum sp.
GCAAAAGACAGGTATACGGGGGTTTTGGTATTGGGGAGGATCACTTCGTTATTGTCACCATAAAAATTGATATTTTCGCCGGTAGGTTCACCAACAAATATAGCATTGGTATAGTTGTGCAGCTCATTCACCAGATTCTGGCAGGCAGAAAACGTTCTGCGGCCTAAGATGACCACAAAACTTCCTATCTTATTTATTTTTTCTGACGCTATTATACGGGTAACTACCGCTTTGTTTTTGTAATTATTCCCTCCTCCATTCAATCGAACATCGAGTACCAGTCGGTCTACATCATTGTTGTCAATAAAATCAAATACGCGCGTATAAAATGCCGGAATGTCTTCTTCAGGTTCATCTTGCACCTGGCTTTGCCTTACATAAACTGTTTTCTGCTCAGGAAGGTATTCGTAATAATATATTTTGTCGAGATGTTTTAAATACAATGGTGTTTCACTTTGGCTACGTACATCTAACCACTCCCCTTTTTGCTGAACATAACCATAGGTTCTCGGTACCGATTGATCCTCAGGCAATGCCTTGAAAGATCGTTTAAATGTTTTGCCATCCTTTTCAAAAGTAAATTCAACAGTATCTGATAATTCTGGTATAATTCCTTGGGCATGTAATACTTCCGGACTGTTTAGATATAAGAATCCATAAGCCTTAAAGAACTGTTCGTTCTCTGCCGGAACCACGGGATATATGGCCTTTAATGCCTGCTCTATAGATTTAGACCCCACTTTTATCACTTTTGCCCCAAGCACATCGGCATAGTCCTGATGTACGCCTTGCACGTAAATACCATCTGAGAAATGATATAAATTCAATGGTAAAGACCTGAATTTTACCGGATTATTATTCCAACCCATTCTGGTATGCCCATATTTGAACATGGCGATAAGGCGTGCAATGCCAACGCTTATCTCGTGTGCTTCCAGCTTGGGTATTTCTTTATGCAATGCCTCCACAGCCGCATCAAATTCAGCCGCGGTGGTCTTTTTAAACAAAAAGGGATAGTCATTATGGATGGTTTGTTGTAAGAATTTCAGGTCGGCCTGCCAATCTGAAATGGTAATGGCTTCTTGAGCCGGTAATTGCCAAAAAAGCAAACAGGCCAACAATGTAAGAAGTGTTTTCATAAGGAATAATTTATTAATTCTATTTATATAATTTGCCTTGAGTTGTTTATAAAAAGATCAATAAACCTCTTGATACCTCTTACCCAATAATGTTGAATAAAAAGTATCAAAAAGTTTTTTAATAAATTATTTTTCCATTTTAACGACCGTATTAAGATCGTGTTATATAAAGGACGTTAGTATTTTACAATTGTTACATACTTTAACATATGTCCCAAGGGTTTATACACCAACATTCCGTAAATCGTACCAAGATCAATCTCAAGGAATACTATTATTATTAAGTAAATAATATATTTAATTAAATGAGTATAAAATATTATTAATTAATCTATTATAATATTAATTTTTATTTTCATTACCACGGCCTGGTGTATAACCTGCCCCCGATTTCACCAATTTATCTTCCAGCTGTTTAACATCAATATTGTAGATATTCTCCACCTGTTTTTTAAGGTCATCTAGCTGCGCTCTTGCAATGGCGTAACTCTCTTTATGTGTTTTTGTAGGTGTAGAAGTCGTATATTTTTGCTCATAACTCATCACGCCGATCCTCGCAGCAGGTGATTTTGGCTGGTCTATATCCAACTCTCTTTTTACAGGGTCACCAAATAAAGCGATACTCACTGCTTTAAACTTATCATCAATGTCTTTCAGCATTTTATAATATTCTGCATAAGGACTTTCCATACGCTCGATGGCAGCTCTCATATGTTTTATTTTGTTATTAGCCTCACTCATCATGGTGTAGGTTGCATTCATGTCGGCTTCCAGTTGCGCTACTTGCTTTTGGAATGCTACTTTAGCCGCCCTGTCTTCTGCAGGCATGATGGTATTCTCCAATCCTTTTATGGTAAATGATACAGGTGCTACCAAGGTCGTTACTTTGCCATTTTCATACAATTGCATATCAACTGTATAAACACCCGGTGCTACCAGAGTTCCTTCATCTTTCGGTGCCCATGGATTATAGAATGAGGATTTGCTAAGGTCTATCGGATTTGGCAAGGTA
>CBDUPN010000252.1:0-2150 GCA_965369125.1 uncultured Aureibaculum sp.
TACAACAGTTTATATAGAAAGTTGCACCTGCCTGCCGTCAAAAGGCGGGTAAACCATTAGGCAGGATTATTTTCAGTTAACTATTATTGTCGGATCCGGCAAAAGAATTTGATCATGGCTTCGCATTTTTTTATGTACAGTTTTGTCAATCGTTTTTACTCATTATTAAATGCCTTTTTAAAAAAGTCGATCATTGTTGATTGCCATTCGGGATGTCTCATAACAATATGGTTAACACCTTGATATTCTATAAATTCATAGTTTGTGTAATTCATCTCTTTTAATTTCGCCACTAATTTATAGGCTTCATCAATGGGCACGTCGTCATCTGCGGTTCCATGAACGATCATTAGTGGTGCTTTTAAATTTGACAATTTATTTGAAATGTTAGACTGTTCGTACTTCTCTGGACAATCCTGTGGTAAGCATCCCATAAATGCCTCAATAGCAATTCTGAAATTGATAGGATCGAAGCCGGCAGCACTAATATGCCCTGCTTTATAAAAATCAGGTGCCTCAAGCAACGCTCGAAGTGCAAAATGACCACCCCAACTATGTCCCATAATTCCGATATTGTCTATGTTCATATAAGGTCTTTCTTTGGCAAGTTGCTTTATGGCAGCCACGTGATCTCGAATTTCTACTTGTCCGAATTTTCCATAGCTATAATCTCTAAATTCCCGACCTCTTTTTGGGGTGCCTCGTCCATCTATAAAGACCACAATAAAACCATTGTTAGCCAGTTCCTGCATTTGCCATAAGTTTGGAGAAAACAAATCACGGATGACCTCATTTGTAAAATTTGCACCATAAATATACTCCACAATTGGATATTTTTTATTGGGGTCAAAGTCTTGAGGTTTTAAGATCAATGTTTCAAGCATGTTTTTATCATCGGCGTCTAAAACTCTAGGATATTCTACATTGAAATAGCCGCTTTCAAGAAAAGATACATCTCCTTTCCAGGTGGTTCCTAAATGGGTTCCGTCTATTGAATAAGCCTCCATTTGCATAAGTGCCGGTAAACCCGACCGAAGCACAAATAAACTGTCTTTTGTGTTTGAAATAAAGGCGTCTAATACACCATCAACAGCAACTAATTTTTCGATCGTATCTGTTTTTAAAGACGTTCGATAAACTTGTAGATCGTATGGATTTATGGTATCTGTATGTGCTGTATAATAGAGCCAATGATGCTCCAAATCTACATCAGCGATACGTTCGAAAACTCCGTTGGTCAATGTTCGAATTAAATTTCCTTCATAATCATATAAGTACATTTGATAATAGCCACTTCGCTCACTTAACCAAATAAATTGGTCCCGGTCATGCAAAAAAGTGACTAAGCCCTGGTCAATGAGTTGTTGGCTTTTTCCTTGTAATAAATTCAACCCGATTAAATAGGTTTCTGAAGTTTCTTGCAACACGACTTTACTATCGCCGGTATGGATATCGACATTAAGTAATTTTATTTCTTTCATTAAGCGATTGGATGCAATCAGAAAAACATTTGAGTTGTTTGAATGCCAGTCCATTACATGTACATATGGAAAGTTGGTATCATGTTTAACAGCAACCATTTCCCCTTTTTCTATATCTATGATATAAAATTGATGTACTGGAATTTTTTCGCCAGCACGGGAATAGGTTTTGTATGAAATGTCTGTTGGACTGCTTTTCGTTAGTTTAATAGTAGGTACCCCATCGTTATTTATTTGCTTGGCAATTAAGTAATTTCCATTGGGTGACCACATAGCATTGTCTATATGCCAATGCCAGCCTTCTTTTGGTTGGAAACTTCCGGAAAATTCTTCCGAATTCTCATCCCGAAGATATAAGTCGCCGTTTTTAGTACCCGCAAACATTTTTTTTGTAGTTGAATAGATCTCAAAATAAGGTCTTGAGTGATCAAATAATCCAGGGGATAAAAATTTAGCTCCGGGATGGATATTGCCATTCATTGTATTTAGCAAAATCTGAGGCGGTTCGCTCATAATTTTTCGCATCATATTTTGAGCTGTAACCCATTGCATAGAAATAAAAAAGAACAGAACAATCGTGAATATTTTATTTTTCATCATAGTATTTTTTTTGTTATAATTCTTGCCAGCGATTCTGTATGTAATTTTAGATGATCCTTAGTTGTCTAA
>CBDUPN010000253.1:0-2134 GCA_965369125.1 uncultured Aureibaculum sp.
GACCTTATCAGTCCATGATCACCAGGTTTTTCTGAATTATCTAATAATATTTCTGTACCGTAATAGATCTGTGGTATTCTCGGTAAGGTTAAGATATAGCTCAAGGCCATTTTTGTGTTCGTGAGATCCTTATTTAACTGAGTATAAATTCTACTCATATCATGATTATCACCAAAAATGAGCATAGATTGCGGATCAGAATAATAAAAATCATTGGCCAATCCTTCATAGATCTTAACCAATCCTTTATCCCAACTTTCTTCTTCATTTAAAGATTCTATAATAGCTTTTTGCATGGGGAAATCCATCGTTGTCTTTAAATTAGATGTATAGCCATCCTTGTTGTTAGCACCTTGTTGCCAATACCCTACTATCAAAGGGTTATAGCTCCACTCCTCGCCTACGATATTAAAATTGGGATATTCTTTCATAATGGCCCCTGCCCATGTTGACATAAAATCTTTATCAGGATATGGATAGGTATCCTGTCTAATTCCACCGAGATCCAGGGTTTCTATCCACCAGATGCTATTTTGAATCAGATATTTAGCCATATAGGGATTCTTCTGATTAAGGTCTGGCATGGAAGAAGCAAACCAACCGTCACTCATTTTCTCGTTATCTATTTGAGAAGCGTACATATCCTGATTACTTGTTCGTCGGTGATTTGAATACTTCGTGACTACTTTATTTTCGAAATCTGTTTGATAATTTACCCAATCTTTAAATGGCAGGTCTTTCATCCACCAGTGTTCTACACCACAATGATTGGCTACCTGATCCATAACCAATTTTATTCCTTTATGACTTGCCTTTTTAGACAGTTCGATATATTCATCCAGCGTTCCAAATCTCGGATCGACCTGATATAGATCTGTTATCGCATATCCGTGATATGAAGTTCTCTCCATATCATTGGTCAATAAAGGCGTAGACCAAATGGCAGTAAATCCCATCTCATTAATATAATCGAGATGATCGATGATTCCCTTAATATCACCGCCATGCCTTGCATAATCATCCTGACGGTTAATTAATTTCTCATTTAAATCCTTAAAAACATCGATAGATGGATCTCCATTGGCGAACCGATCGGGTGTAATTAGATATATAACATCGCTGCTGTTAAAACCAATAAATTCTGATGACGGCTTCTGGCGCGGTTTAAGTTCATAGGTATGCTTTTTTTTCTTACCCTTTTTGAATTTAAAAATGATATCAAATTTTCCCGGTTTCGTATTGGCATTTATATTTAAATCTATAAAGAGATAATTTGGACTATTCCCTTTGTTTACTTTTGTAATGCTAACTCCATTATAATCGATTTCGGGAATAGCGTCACTAATATTATCGCCTTTAACCAAGAGTTGTAGGTTTGTTTCTTCAAAACCGATCCACCAATTTGGTGGTTCTACCCTTTCTATTTGAGATACCATAGAAATACTATATATTAAGATAAAAATAGCAACAAAATTTTTCATAGAACATATTTAAACGGTTAACAAATTATCTGGAGATATCGTCACTGCTTTGTTATTCACTAAAATTTGCAATGGTGTATTACCATCAATTTTAAAGGTCGTTACATCTTTTGCAACGTTTACTTCAATAATTTGGCGACGGAAATTGACTTTAAACGAATATGATTGCCACCGTTCGGGAATTCTAGGTGTGAATGATAATTTTTCATTTAATACACGCATGCCTCCAAAACCTTCTACTATACTCATCCAGGTACCTGCCATAGAGGTAATATGTAAGCCTTCTTCCACCTCATGATTATAATCGTCGAGATCTAATCTAGATGTGCGTAAATAAAAGTCGTAAGCTTGTTCCATTCGCCCTAATTTCGCTGCCTGGATACAGTGAACACATGGTGATAAAGAACTCTCATGTACCGTGAAAGGTTCATAAAAATCGAAATGACGCTCCAATTCTTCTAATGTAAATTGATCTTCAAAAAAGTAGAATCCCTGTAAAGTATCTGCCTGTTTAATATATGGCGAACGGAGAATCCTGTCCCATGACCATTTCTGATTGATAGGACGTTCCGATGTTGGTAATTTATCAACCTTGACAAGTTCTTTATCTAAAAAACTATCTTGCTGTAGATAAATATTATGTTCTTCACTAA
>CBDUPN010000254.1:0-2127 GCA_965369125.1 uncultured Aureibaculum sp.
AAAAAAGGAAATTGGATAGAAGAAAGGGTGCCGAGGTCATGGGATAACGAAGCGGAAAAAGATCTTGAAAATGAAGAACTTAAAAGTGCTTTAGATAACTGTATAAAAAACTTGCCTGAAAAATACAGAATAGTTTTTTTGATGAAGACTGTACAGCAATATGAAACAGAAGATATCTGTAATGAACTTGGCATAACAGCGTCTAACCTTTGGGTAATTATCCATAGGGCAAGACACCAGTTAAGAAAATGTTTGGAAGATAATTGGTTTGCTAAATAAAATATAATGAGTAAAGGATTTATTATTAATTGTGATGAGGCAACGGCTATTTGTAATAAAAATCAGTACAAAGAAGCTTCTTTATGGGAAAAGGTTAAATTGAGTGTACATTTTATTATCTGTAAAAAATGTGGAATGTATTCCAAGCAAAACACCATTATTACAGATGCGTGTAATAAACATCTACACAAATGTGAAGCTGAACACAAATTAACCGATAAAGAAAAAAAGGAGCTACAAGTTAAAGTAATAGAAAAAATTAAATAAGCTATATAAATTTATATGAAAGCAGAACTATTGTTCTGCTTTTTTAATTTAGAAAAAATGGGATTTTTACCGGAAAAAATTGATGAATATGTAGTGGCGCATTCACAGGATGAACCTGATTTGTTGAAGAGATTAAGTAAGGAAACCTGGCAAAAAATATTGAACCCTGCCATGCTTAGTGAGCATTATCAAGGACGAATATTATCTATAATTTCGAAAATGTTACAACCTAAAGTGATTTTAGAAATTGGCACCTATACCGGTTATTCGGCATTGTGCCTTGCAGAAGGTTTGTCAAAGGACGGAATATTACACACCATTGACCATAATGAAGAATTGGTAGATTTTCAAAAAAAATACTTCAACTTATCACCGTATAAACATCAGATCAAACAACATTTAGGAAATGCCCTGGAAATCATCCCTTCTATTAAAGGAAATTATGATCTAGTGTTTATCGATGCAGATAAGAATAACTATGCCAATTATTTTAATTTGATTATCGATAAAATGAATAAAGGTGGAATTATTATATCTGATAATGTGTTGTGGTATGGCAAAGTGCTTGAAAAACCTGACCCTAAGGATGAGGACACCAAAGTCCTTATTGCTTATAATGAGTTATTGAAGAAAGATAAAAGGTTAGAATCGGTAATGTTGCCTGTTAGAGATGGCTTAACATTAAGCAGGGTAAAATAATCTACTCAAATTTTTTTTAGAAGCAATAGGCTTATTTTATAAAATATAGTTCCAATTAATATACCCAATAGCATACCTGAAAATATATCTACAGGATAGTGAACGCCGACATAAATACGACTGTAGGCAAAAAGGATGGGCCAAATAAGTAATAATAATGTGAATTTATAATATTGTTTTAGCGTAAGGATTAAAAATATAGTAACTGCAAAAGACGTGGTGGCATGCCCAGACACAAAACTAAATCCTCCTGATCTTTTTAAAACCCTGGTAAATTCATTAATGGAAGGGTCGTTATTTGGCCGTAGCCTTCCATAATAATCCTTAATAAAATTTACAAACTGGTCAGAAAAAGTAACGAGTAGGGCAACTATAAAAATGATGAGTAAACTCTTTTTCCATCCATAAGCCTTCACTACCAAAAACAGCAATAACACAAATAATGGAATCCAACTAAATTGATTGGTAACAAGCATCCAAAATGAATCCCAGGTTTCGTTCCCCAATGAGTTTAGGAATTGAAACAATTCTTTATCATAATGAAGAATTTTCTCTAAAAAGGTCAACTTATAAATTTCGTTTTATTGGGCCAGTGACATCATCAACAGTATCCTTAATATTGTCTTTAATCGTGTTGATCTCGTCTTTAATATTTTTGGTCAGATCGGTATCTATGCCTTGTTTTTCGGCAGTATTTTGAATTTCGCGTTTAATTTCATTTGTCGCATCCTTTAATTGACGCATACCTTTTCCCAGTCCTCTGGCCATAGTGGGTATTTTGTCTGCTCCAAACAACATCAGTACTATGATAAGTATCACAAAAATTTCGGCACCGCTGATAAATAAAAAATGCATAGTCATTAAATAGATTGCAAAGATAAT
>CBDUPN010000255.1:0-2120 GCA_965369125.1 uncultured Aureibaculum sp.
AAATATGGTAAATACTATAATTATTTTTATGTATTCTCGATCGTAATAGCCGCTGTGGTGAAAATTGAATTTGCTGTGAACCTTATAGATAGCGCTTTTGCCATGATGGCCATTCCAACCGTTCTTTCGGCATTATTGCTTTCGAAAAAAGTAAATGTCGCCGCAAAGGCGTATTTTAGCAAACTCAAATCAGATACTTTATGACGCATAAGGCCGGATATGTTAATATTATAGGAAATCCAAATGTTGGTAAGTCAACCTTAATGAATGCCTTTGTTGGCGAACGATTGTCTATAATTACATCTAAAGCACAAACCACCCGGCATCGGATCTTAGGCATTGTGAACGGCGAAGATTTTCAGATCCTTTTTTCTGATACCCCCGGCATTATAAAACCGGCATACGAATTACAAGCTTCTATGATGGATTTTGTAAAGTCAGCTTTTGAGGATGCGGATATTTTGATCTATATGGTTGAGATCGGTGAAAAAGAATTAAAAGATGAAGCATTTTTTAATAAAATAACCCAATCAAAAATTCCGGTATTGCTGTTGATCAATAAAATTGACAAGTCATCGCAAGAGGAAGTTGAAAAACAGATGGCCTTTTGGCAGGAGAAAGTTCCGAATGCCTTGGTATACCCTATTTCCGCTTTAGAGAATTTTAATGTGAATACCATTTTTGAAAAGATCGTCGAGTTGTTGCCAGAATCGCCACCCTTCTATCCTAAGGATCAATTGACGGACAAACCCGAGCGTTTCTTTGTAAATGAGGCGATCCGTGAGAAAATATTGATGCATTATAAAAAAGAAATTCCCTATTCGGTAGAGATCGAAACCGAGGAATTCTTTGAAGAGGAAAATATCATTAAGATCAGGTCGATCATTATGGTAGAAAGGGAAACGCAAAAAGGGATCATTATTGGCCATAAGGGTACTGCTTTAAAACGGGTGGGAACGCTGGCCAGAAGAGACCTGGAAAAGTTTTTCGGCAAAAAGATCTTTTTAGAACTCTATGTAAAGGTTAATAAAGACTGGCGAAGTAACAAAAACCAATTGCGTAGATTTGGATATCAGGAATAGCCATAAAAATATGAAACAAAATAAACAATTATTACTTCGAAAAAGAGCTTTAGGGCTTCCCAAAAAAGATACCTGGGAATTGGTAAAAACCGATATTCCCAAACCCAATAAAGGAGAATTTTTAGTACAGTGTGAATATATTTCTTTAGACCCTGCCATGCGTGGGTGGATCAATGCAGGGAGATCTTATATCGCACCGGTTGAATTGAATGCGGTAATGCGGGCTGGTGGTGTAGGAAAAGTTATTGAATCTCACCATGCCGATTTTAAGGTTGGCGATCATGTATATGGCCAAACAGGTGTACAACAATATATCGTTACCGACGGTAAAGGCTGGCATAAGGTAGACCCAAAACTCGCACCATTACCCACCTATACAGGAACGCTGGGCATGCCGGGAATGACAGCTTATTTCGGAATTTTAGAAGTGGGTGAACTCAAAGAAGGCGATGCGGTTTTGGTATCGGGAGCGGCCGGTGCTGTAGGCAGTATTGTTGGGCAAATTGCAAAGATCAAAAACTGCAAGGTAATTGGTATCGCCGGTGGCGCAGATAAATGTAAATACCTGATGGAAGAATTGGGCTTTGATGGCGCCATTGACTATAAATCTGATAATATGGCTTCGAAATTAAAGGAATATTTCCCTAAGGGTATCGATGTATATTTCGATAATGTTGGCGGCGAGATCTTAGACCTGGCCCTAAGCAGATTGGCCATGAATGCCAGGATTGTTATATGCGGGGCCATTTCACAATATAATAACACGAAGCCTATCAAAGGCCCATCCAATTATTTATCACTGTTGGTGAACCGTGCATCGATGAAAGGTATGGTTGTTTTTGATTTTGCCAAAGATTATGGCAAGGCCTCTCAGGAAATGGGCATGTGGATGATGCAAGGAAAAATAAAATCCAAGGAATCGGTTTTTGAAGGTATTGAAAACTTCTATGAAACGTTTCTTAGATTATTTTCGGGAGATAAATTGGGCAAACTCGTGTTGAAAGTGAGTGAGGATTAAAAAGTCTGTCATTCTGAACG
>CBDUPN010000256.1:0-2120 GCA_965369125.1 uncultured Aureibaculum sp.
TGCATATGGTCATATCCAATATTTGTGATTACAGAAACCTCAGGCATAATAATATTGGTTGAGTCCAATCTACCGCCCAGGCCTACTTCTATTACCGCCATATCAACATTTTTAGATGCAAAATATTCAAATGCTAATCCCACGGTCATTTCGAAGAAAGACATCTCCTGTTTTTCAATAAAAGCTTTATTTTTATCAATAAAATTTATCACCTCATTTTTACCAATCATGTTTCCATTAACCTTAATCCGTTCTCGAAAATCCTTTAAATGGGGTGACGTGTATAAGCCCACTTTATAACCAGCCTCCTGCAAGATGGAAGCGATCATATGGCTTGTCGATCCTTTGCCATTCGTACCGGCAACGTGAATACTTTTAAATTTATTTTGAGGATTATTTAGATGATCAGCAAGGGCTATGATATTGGTAAGATCTTTTTTAAAAGCAGTTTTACCCTGGCGTTGGTACATTGGAAGTTTAGAAAACATCCAATCTAAAGTTTCTTTATAATTCAATGCTTAGTTAGATAAAGAAAAGTTATAAATTATCGATCCTACTTGTTTGACGGGTGCATTACTGTCTGAGTTAAATCTCGTTTTTAATGCGGCCTCCTTTGCCCGGTTCAATAAACACGGGGCTGAATTCGTCGTGCCTTTAATACCCGCCTGGGCACTAATAACTCTCCCGCTTTTATCAACAGAAATACTCACCACTACTCTTCCCTGTTCATTACAATCATATGTAGGTTTAGGTTTGGCAACAGCCTTTCTATTTCCCAAGCGGTAGTTACCACCACTGCCATCGCCACCATTGCCATAATAGCCACTGGCATTCGGGTCTCCATTTGGATTGCCCTTATCTCCGGCCTGATTGTCATTTCCCTCTCCACCGGTAGCAGTACCCGAAGAGTTATTCAAACCTCCCATCATCTCATCCAATTTTTTTCGCTTGGCTGCTTCTTCGGCTTTTTTCTTTTCAATAGCCGCTACACGTGCTTTTTCAATTCGCTCGGCTTCTAATTTTTTTTGAATTTCGGCTTCTTCTGCTTTTCTTTTAGCTTCTTCTACTTTTTTAATTCTGATAGATTCTTCAGAATCTTGCGTCAATACCTTTTCGGCAGGTGAGGCAGTAGGTTGTGTTTCTGGTTGCACTTCCTGTACTTCTTCAATTTCATTTTCTTCTATGACCTCTTCTTGAGATGATGAGGCTTTTAACGGCTCTGTAGGTTGAACATCTCCACTACCCACGTCTGAAGTTCCGAAATTAACAGCGATACCATATTCGAGAGGAGGATCAAAATATTTTAATCCCAAGGTAAAGATCAGGAACAAGATCAATGCCATAACCAAGGTAGTTAAAACGGCTGACTTTCGTTTATGTTCTGTATCTAAAAATGCCATTTTATTTCGGTCTCACGGCTAATATTACTTTATATTTATTTCTATTGGCGATATCCATTATTTTGACAGCTTTTTCGATGGGTACACCTTCTTCTGCTCTTAGTACTATGGTCGGGTTTTCCTGACTTGACAATAGACTTGTTAAGTTTTGCTCGAGATCATTTTCATTCACCTTATTTCTATCTATGTAAAAATCCAACCCTTTGGTGATACTAACAGCAACAGATTTGTTATTCTCTGTTTTCCCTTGTGCTTTAGGCAATAATATGTCCAAGGCATTAACAGTCACCAATGTTGATGTCAACATAAAAAATATCAATAGCAAGAATACAATATCGGTCATTGATGACATATTGAATTCGGGGCTTATTTTATTTCGACCTCTAATATCCATAGTTAAACCGGCTCATTTAAAAGATCTAAAAATTCTACCGATTTTGCTTCCATTTGATAGACTACCTTATTGGTTCGAACAACCAAGTGATTGTATGCTATATATGAAATAATACCTACAATCAGCCCAGCCACAGTTGTTGTCATGGCCGTATATAAACCATCAGATAACATCTTTATATCTATTTGCCCACCAGCATTGGCTATCGCATGTATTGCAACTATCATTCCAATTACAGTTCCTAAAAACCCGATCATAGGTGCTGCCCCGGCAATGGTGGCAAGCACACTTACATTTCTTTCGAGTTTATAGATCTCCAGCTTTCC
>CBDUPN010000257.1:0-2113 GCA_965369125.1 uncultured Aureibaculum sp.
TTTGCCAACTGGTAGGTTTCTATATTCTTTAATATAGGCTCTTCGTTTAAATAATATTTGATCATATCAGGCACATAGACATAAATGGCCTTGTCATCAGCAATACCCGTACCTGGTGCATTAACTATATTGATATTGCCCTTTCTGTAGGCTGCCATAATTCCGGCAACACCTAAAGTACTGGAAGCATTGAATTCTAGCGGATCTAAAAAATCATCATCCACACGGCGATAGATCACATCGACCCTTTTGAGTCCATTGGTGGTTTTCATATAGACATAATGATCTTTTACAAGTAAATCGCGGCCTTCAACCAATTCAATACCCATTAACCGAGCAAGGGTAGTATGCTCATAATAGGCAGAATTATAGATTCCAGGGGTTAACAATACCACGTTGGGATCTCTTTCGTTTGAAAGCTCCTTGAGTTTTTTATAAAGAATATCCGGATAATTGGATACGGAACGGATCCCACTTTTCGGTATAATACCGGGAAAGATACGTTTTGATATCTCTCTGTTCTCTAACATATAGCTAACACCTGATGGCGTTCTAAGGTTATCTTCAAGCACATAGAATTCACCGTCACTATTACGAATGAGATCGACGCCAGCAATATGTACATAGACATCAAAAGGCACATTTACACCCATCATTTCACGAAGAAAATTAGGACAGGAATATATGAGTTTGGCAGGCACAATACCATCTTTTAGTATAAACTGATCATGGTAAATATCCTTAATAAATAGATTGAGCGCTTTTAAGCGTTGTTTGATGCCACGGTCTATCTTATCCCATTCTTCAGCAGTGATTACCCTTGGCACAACATCGAAGGGGAATATTTTTTCGATCCCTTCATTATCGTTATATACGGTAAAGGTTACTCCCTGACTCATAAATAATTGTTTGGAGAGCTCTTCTTTTTGATGCAGCATTTCGGGCGAGAGATTGCCTAAATAGGTATTGATGATTTCATATTGTGAACGGACATGGGTATCATCGCTGTACATTTCATCCCAGGTATGGGCCACTCGTTCGTACGATGAAAAAAGACGGTCGTTGATCATAATCTATAGCTTCTTGACTAAATATTGTATTGCCATATATTTAGCCGTATTCATATTTTGGTGAAATATAATTAATTAATTGATTAGTTATGCTATAGATATTCTAATTAATATATAAATATTTATGTATTTTTTAATTTGATAAAATTTAAAGATTTAATCGATCGATTTTATAATTTAAGCCAAAGATTATTTTGAGATGTTTATTTTACTTCTTGCCACCAATGTGGGTTCGCAGAAGCATTGTCTTTTATTAAAAATGGCTCACCGATCCCGGGTGTAATGACAGGAATTTGTAATTCATCGGCCTTGGCAACCACCCTAAGAATTGGATCTTTCCAGGGATGCATGGCCAATTTAAAAGCACCCCAGTGTATGGGCATAATTTTAGCCGCTTTAATATCTATTCCGGCCTGAGCGGTTTCTTCGGGAAACATATGTACATCCGGCCACATGGTATTGTATTGCCCGCATTCCATCATGGCAAAATCAAAGGGACCGTATTTTTCACCGATCTCTTTAAAATGGGGGCCATACCCGCTATCACCACTAAAAAAGATATTTTCGGTATCAGAAGCTATGATCCATGAACTCCATAAGGTACTCTGGCGGTTAGAAAATTTCCTTCCTGAAAAATGCCTTGCAGGGGTACATCGAAATACCAGGTCTTCATGCTTGGCTTCCTGCCACCAGTCTAACTCAACAATACTTTCAGGAGAAACACCCCAGGCTTTTAAATGTGCCCCTACGCCTAATGGCACATAGAACATACCCACCTTGTCTTTTAGTTTTTTTATGGATCCATAATCAAGATGATCATAATGATCGTGCGAAATGATGACTGCATCTATATTGGGTAATTTCTCAATGGTTATAGGCAGGGTGCTGCTAAAACGATTTCCTCCGAGCCAGGGATGCGGTGCCGGCACATCACCAAACATAGGGTCTATAAGGATGGTCTTGTTGTTCATCTGCAAAAGAAAGGCAGAATGCCCGAACCATATCAACCGGGTGGGACTATGGTAATCGGCAATGTTGGTGGA
>CBDUPN010000258.1:0-2065 GCA_965369125.1 uncultured Aureibaculum sp.
CCTAGCGGAAAATCAGCCGCGTGTTTTCACGCACTAACTTTATACCAACCGTTGTGTGTAATTTACGCAACTAATGTTAGATGTTGACATCTTTCAAAAAACGGAATTATGAAAAAGCTAATTTATATTCTCATTTTGACGTTAGTAACAATTTCCTGTAGTTCTGACGAAGATTCAATTATTGACAATTCTGATTTTGTTGGGAAATGGAATTGGACACATACTTCTGGAGGATTAATTTACTTCGAGGAGACTCCTGAAACAACTGGCAAAACTATTCATCTGACATTATTGAAAAATTATACTTTTTCAATAACGGAAAATGGAAATGAAATATCAAGTGGAACTTATGTTTTGACACTAAAAGAATCCATTTATTCAGGTGAAATAGAAAGATACATTCAATTTCCCGAAAACCTTCAATATCCTGGAATTGTGAAGGCAGGAATTATTAAACCTTACGAATCTGATAGGCTAGATATTTCTGACAACAATTATGACGGAATTGGAAGCGGGTTTGTAAGAATTGAATGAAAAACTACACACAATAACGGCTATAATTCATTGCGGCAGAGCCAAATAATAATCGCGCAGCGATTTTTCGAGTTTAGATGGTATTTCGATACTTAAACCTGTTGGATTAAAAATTAACCACCTTGTCCAAAGCCTTGTCGGTTTCTTCATTAATAAAGTTTGCTTGATACGACATCGTAGTAGTTATTGAAGAATGACGATAGAGCTTTTGAAGCATCTGAATTGGTATCTGATCTCCTGCAATATTTCCGAAGCTATGTCTAGCGATATGCATTGTCAATTTTTTGCTTATCCCTGCTTTATCCCCTATTCTTAAAAGATGCTTGTTAAAATTCCAATTAGCCGTTTTAGTTTTGGCATAAACATCTTTTGCATTTTTAAAATTTGCTTTTTTCATTTCAGGGAAAATAAAATCACTTTCATGTTTTTTATCATCAGCATAATATTCTAAAATTGCGAAAATTTTACTCGGTAATTTGAGGGATAGATACTTTGAATTCTTATTCATTTTATATCGTATTCTCCCATCATAAATATCACTCCATCGAATTTTTAAGACATCTGCAACTCTAATTCCTGCTAAATAAAAACTAAAGAGCCAAACATTTCTCACATGCTTCTCATCTTGCGTGAGAAATTCTAGGCCCTCTATTTTTTGTATTTCTTCAATAGTTAGGCCTACCTTATTAGTTTCAGGAAATTTAATACGAATCTTATCAGCGCCGAAAGGATATAGTTTACGATCTACTATTTGCATTTTAATTGCTTTATTGTAAAGAGTTCGTATAACAACTAGGTTATTAATAACAGATCTTTCTGATAAGGACTTACTTCTCAAATACGATGAAAATTGCTTTAAGAATGTTTCATTAATTTCTTGGAAAGTGAGTTGCTTTGATTGGGTAAAATTTAATACATGCTTAACCCTGACTTTATCAGAAGAAAGTCTTGATAGTTTATTATTTTTTTCTAGCTCATCCAAATAATTCTGAGCCACATCAAAAAAACTTGTATTCCTTAATGAAGAATTTATCCTCTTTTTGATTTGACTTGAAGAAATGTCATTGTTTTCAGATTGTAATTCAAGAAGCATTTTATTTACCTCAACTAATTTCGAAATTAAAAGATTATTAAGTCTATTTGAATTAGGGTGTGATTTCCGAACAATTTTATTTTTCTTATCCCAGTACTTTAGATCAATATAATGACCTATATACATATAATTAGACTGCCTGTTCTTAGTTATTCTGATGGCAAGCGGATACTGTCCTTGATTATTCGGTTTCTTTCTTAGAGTTACCTTCGCGTTTGAAGTCATAATATACCTTTTTTGGGTAATAAAGATAGTAAAATTTGGTACAACATAGGTACAACATTTATTGATTTTACATCTAAATAAATAAAATCAAAAAAAATTAAAATGTTGATAATCAATTAATAATGAGGTCTTTTACGTCAAAATGGTTATTAATTTATTGGACTTAAAATCCAGTGGACAGTAATGTCCGTATGGGTTCAAGTCCCATCTCGA
>CBDUPN010000259.1:0-2035 GCA_965369125.1 uncultured Aureibaculum sp.
AATTTCTTCGCAACAAGCAATAGAACTTGAGAATAAATATGGGGCTCATAATTATCATCCTTTACCAGTTGTTTTAACACGAGGTGAAGGTGTATATGTGTGGGATGTTGAAGGCAATAGATATTATGATTTTCTTTCTGCCTATTCTGCTGTAAATCAAGGGCATTGTCATCCTAAAATTATTGAGGCTTTGAAGACCCAAGCTGAAACATTGACCTTAACATCAAGGGCATTTTATAATGATAAATTAGGTCAGTACGAAAAATATATGACTGAATATTTTGGTTTTGACAAGGTATTGCCCATGAATACAGGTGCAGAAGCCGTTGAGACTGCGATTAAACTGGCTAGAAAATGGGGATACGAAAAAAAGGGAATTCCTTCAAATCAGGCCAAAATAATTGTTTGTCAGAATAATTTTCATGGGAGAACCATCACTATTATTTCTGCGTCGAATGATTCAGTTGCTACTGAAAATTTTGGCCCTTTTACACCTGGTATTATTTCGATACGCTATGATGATATAGATGCCTTAAAAGAGGCGTTAAAAGATAAGAATGTTGCTGCTTTTTTGGTTGAACCCATTCAAGGGGAGGCAGGAGTTTATGTGCCAGACGAAAATTATTTAAAGGAGGCTTTTGATCTTTGTAAGGAAAAGAATGTACTCTTTGTGGCTGATGAGGTTCAAACGGGTATTGCCCGCACTGGAAGATTGTTAGCTACTTGCGGTAACTGTTCTTGCCCTGAAAAAAATTGCTCTGGTACCCCAGAAGTAAAGCCCGATATTTTGATTCTTGGAAAAGCGCTTAGTGGTGGAGCATTTCCGGTTTCTGCCGTCTTGGCAAATAATGAAATTATGAATGTAATAAGACCTGGTAATCATGGTAGTACTTTTGGTGGCAATCCAATTGCTGCTGCTGTTGCCATAGCTTCTTTAGAAGTTGTGAAAAATGAAAATCTTGCAGAGAACGCCGACAGATTGGGTAGAATTTTCAGGGAGGGAATGCAGGCATTGGTAGAAAAAACAGATCTTGTAAAAAAGGTAAGAGGCAAGGGATTATTAAATGCTATTATTATAAATGATGAGCAAGATAGTTCTACAGCCTGGGATATTTGCATGGCTTTAAAAGCCAATGGTCTATTGGCTAAACCAACGCATGGTAATATTATTAGATTTGCACCGCCATTGGTTATGAATGAAGAACAATTGCTTGATTGTATTTCAATAATTACTAATACAATTATTAACTTTAAAAAATAGGCCATTGCAATTTAGAACAATCGTTTTATTCTTTTTAGTTATTTTTTGCTATAACCAAAGATTATCCGCGCAACTTGCCGAAGAAGAAAATATAAAAAACGTGATATCATTATTTTTTGAAGGGATTCATGAAGGTGATACCTCATTGATAAAACAAACAATTGCTAGTGATTTAACGATCCAAACAATTTATACTAATGAAGAAGATAACACAGTTTTAAAAACAGAGGAAGTATCACATTTTTTAAACAAGATTGCTGGCAAGGACCCTGAGGCAACCTGGGATGAGAAATTATTATCTTACAGCATCAAAATGGATCATAATATGGCCAATGTTTGGACGCCTTACGAATTTTATTATAATGGTATATTTAGTCATTGTGGCGTGAATTCATTCCAGCTTTTTAAGGCAAAAGATCAATGGAAAATAATATATCTAATTGATACCAGAAGAAAACAGAATTGTAATAATTAACATTAATGATAAAGAAGAACATAGACATCCAAATAACTAAAGAAGAATTTGAAAATATACAATCTAACAAAGAACTACTGGATTTGATCCATAAAAAAGGTAAAAATATAGAAGTTGTTTTGAACAGAATGCAGTATGAAGATGAGTTAAAAAAACTCCAAATCGAGTTGGTTAAATTACAACAATGGGTCTCCAATAATAAGAAACGTGTAGTAATAATTTTTGAAGGCCGTGATGCCGCAGGTAAAGGCGGTAATATTAGACGTTTTACTGAGCATCTCAATCCCCGTTCAATGAAT
>CBDUPN010000260.1:0-2032 GCA_965369125.1 uncultured Aureibaculum sp.
AAAATGGGATACTTTATGGGGGTTTTTAACTTTTTTATTGTAATTCCACAGTTAGTTGCTGCCTCAATATTAGGATTTTTAGTCTCAAAATTCTTTAATAATGAACCTGTTTATGCATTATTAGTAGGTGGCGTTTCTATGATAATTGCAGGTTTAATATCATTAACCGTAGACGATAAAATATCAGTAAAAGAAAATGCGTAAAAAAGGATTTATATTTGACCTGGACGGAGTTATAGTCGATACCGCAAAATATCATTATTTAGCTTGGAAGAAATTAGCAAATAGTATTGGTATTGATTTCACAGAAAAACAAAACGAACAGTTAAAAGGCGTCAGCAGGGTAAAATCGTTAGAAAAAATATTGGCTTGGGGAAACAAAGAATTGACCAAAGATCAATTTAAAGAACTCATGGCAAAAAAAAATGACGATTATCTAAGTTATATTGTCAAGATGGATGAAAACGAGATATTGCCGGATGTAAAAAAAGTTCTTGATTTTTTAATAGAACATAAACAACCGATCGCACTTGGGTCTGCAAGTAAAAATGCCATAGAAATTTTGAAAAAGGTAAATCTATACGATAAATTTGATTGCATAGTTGATGGCAATAGTGTTTCAAGGGCTAAACCAGATCCCGAAGTATTTTTGATAGCGGCCAAAGGATTAAGGATAGACCCGGAAAATGCCATTGTATTTGAAGATGCAGTTGCCGGTATTAAAGCTGCAAATACTGCAAAAATGATAAGTATTGGAATTGGAGATAAAACCACTTTAGCGGAAGCAGATTATGTATTTAAAGATTTTACGGAAATAGATACCGAATTTATAAGAAAATTAATGAAATAAGAATTTATATCAAATAACATGAACCAGGATTATATCAAACCAGATAATTGGTCTATCATAGAGGAAGGATTTGATGCAGATCAAGTTAAATCTTCCGAAAGTATTTTTAGTATTGGCAATGGCGCCATGGGCCAACGAGCCAATTTTGAAGAACAATATTCAGGCCCTACATTTCAAGGCAGTTATATCGCCGGGGTATATTATCCCGATAAAACAAGAGTAGGCTGGTGGAAGAATGGTTATCCTGAATATTTTGCAAAGGTATTAAATGCGCCAAACTGGATAGGAATTAATGTTATAATAGATGGCGATCCTCTGGATTTATTTACCTGTAAAAAGGTAGAAGGATTTAGGAGGGAACTAAACATGAAAGAAGGGTGGCTGTCTCGCAGTTTTAAAGCCGTTCTACAAAATGATACGCAGGTTCAGGTTGAATCCAAACGGTTTTTAAGTTTAAAATTAGATGAAATAGGTGCTATAAAATATAGTGTTACCCCCTTAAACAAAGAGGCTGAAATTACCTTTGAACCTTATTTAGATGGTGGCATTACCAATGAGGATAGTAATTGGGATGATAAGTTCTGGAATATAACAAGTATAATTCATAGTAATGATCAGGCATTTATTGAGGCACATACCATGAAAACCAATTTTCATACCTGTACTTTTATGCAATCGGAGATGTTGGTTAATAATAAACCTAAAGATGTAAAACCTAAGATCTTTGAAGCTGAAAATATGATAAGCTTTGCTTATTCGGCAACAATACAAAAGAACGAAACAGCTTCGATTCATAAATATGGAGGATATACGGTTGATAGAGATCATCATCAAAACGAATTGGTGTTGGCTGCTAAAAAAGCATTGGATACAGCCACAAAATTGGGGTTTGATGGGCTTTTAAAGCAACAGAAAAATGCTTGGTCTGAAATCTGGAAAATGTCTGATATAACTATTGAAGGAGATGTAAAGGCCCAACAAGGGATACGTTTTAATATTTTTCAATTGAATCAAACTTATCTAGGAACAGATGCTCATTTGAATATTGGCCCTAAAGGATTTACAGGTGAAAAATACGGCGGTAGTACCTATTGGGACACCGAGGCTTATTGTATCCCATTTTATATGGCCACCAAAGACCCGCAGGTAGCTCGTAATTTGTTGGAATATCGTTATCACCAT
>CBDUPN010000261.1:0-2010 GCA_965369125.1 uncultured Aureibaculum sp.
GGAAGTTTGCCTTTTGTATCAAATAAAAAATAATCGCAAACCGCTTCATAGGGTCTGAGGATATCAAAGTTAAATTCATCTTTAATCGAAAACACCTTGATGATCTTAATAGCTTCTTTACTTTGATCAGCTTTAAATTGTTTTTTTAACTTTTCACAAAATGCAGGCGATTCTTTACCATGTAATTGAACTGCCTGTAGATCGTATTTTTCTATTCTTTCAATAATGTATTGGAGTGAAGCATTCACAAATACACCAACCTTGTTAATTTCTTTTGAAAGTTGTGGCATTTGGCCATCAAAAAACCTCGATGATCCATCATAAAATATAAAACCAAGATAATCGGGTTGCAATTCTGCAACCTGATGCATATTATCCTGATATTTCATACCGCAAACTTTTAACTTCATCAATTTAAATTAACTTATTGATAAATTCTTTGGCGCTTTCACCCGGATTATCTGTTTTCATAAAATTCTCTCCAATTAAAAATCCTTGATACCCATAGGTTTGTAGCTCTTTTATGGCCTCAATACTGCTAATCCCACTTTCGGAAACTTTTACAAATTCAGCCGGTATTTTAGATGCCAGTTTTTTACTAGCTTCCAAGCTAACCACAAAAGTTTTCAAATTCCTGTTATTAACGCCTAACATATCTATACCCGGCATAATTGATCTGTTTAATTCTTCTTCGTTATGCACTTCTAAAAGTACCTCGAGTTGCAGGCTTTTTGCCAACTCCGAAAATTGTTTGATCTGTAATTTGGTCAATACCGATGCTATTAATAAAATAACATCTGCCCCAAATGACTTTGCTTCGATGATCTGGTATTCATCAATGGTAAATTCTTTACGTAATAAAGGTAAATTGCAACTTGCCCTGGCAATTAACAGGTCATGTAATGAGCCGCCGAAATATTTACTATCTGTAAGAACAGACATTCCGCAGGCCCCGGCATTTTCATAACCTTTGGCTACATCAAACACATTTAAATTCTGATTGATCACAGATCTTGAAGGCGATCTCCGTTTATGTTCGGCGATGATCCCAGATTTGCTTTCTCTTAATTTTGCGGCCAAAGATGTAGTTGCTCTTTGAAACAAAACTGAATTTTCCAATTGAGAAACAGGTATCAAGCCTTTTTTTAAGGCTACCTCCTTTTGTTTATGTGCTACTATTTTATCTAATATTAACATATGGCACTGAATTTTAGTTACTTAATTGTTGCAAAACCTTTAGAGATGCTAATGCTTTTCCGCTCATGAGGGATTCTTTAGCCAACTCAAAACCTTCAATTGGTGCTACGCCCTTTACAGTTGCAATGGCCATACCTGCATTAGCACATACAACATTGTTCTGTGCATCGGTTCCATTGCCTTTGATCACATTTAGAAAAATGTTGGCCGAATCTTCTATAGTGTTTCCACCAAAAATATCTTCCTGTTTAATTTGTTGTACCCCAAAATCTTCGGGGGAAAGTATGGCTTCTGCCTGATTGGAGATCATTTTTGTATCGCCTGTCAATGAAATCTCGTCGTATCCGTCCAAGGCATGTAAAACCGTAAAATTCTTATTGGTTTTTTGATACAAATAACCATATATCCTGGCTAATTCTAAATTAAACACACCTACCAACTGATTCTTTGGGAAAGCGGGATTCACCATGGGCCCGAGCATATTAAAAAATGTCTTTACCCCAAGTTCTTTTCTTATAGGTGCGACGTTTTTCATAGCAGGATGGAATAAGGGTGCATGTAAAACACATATGCCCGCCTTCTCTAAACATTTTTCCAGAAAAACCTTGTCATTACTGAATTTGACCCCAAGATGTTCTAACACATTACTGGACCCTGAAATGGAAGACACTCCGTAATTTCCATGTTTTGTAACCTTCACGCCATCTCCGGCCGTAATAAAGGAAGCCAGTGTAGAAATATTAAAGGTGTTTTTACCATCACCTCCTGTTCCACAAAGATCTACGGCATTATAATCGGAGAAATCAACCGCCA
>CBDUPN010000262.1:0-1996 GCA_965369125.1 uncultured Aureibaculum sp.
GGTAACCCCACAGAAGTGAGTCCGCCCGAAATCCTTGATTATGCAACGAATGAGACTTTGAAACCTTTTATGTATAATGATTCGGTAAACGGAGCTTTGGTATTTTACACCTATCCGGGTGCTTCTACCGCAAACTCTTCCTATTCAAGAACAGAATTGCGCGAGCAAATGGTTCCGGGTAGTAATTCTACTAATTGGACCTTTGCCCAAGGTGGACAAATGAAAGGTACCTTATCTATGGATGAAATTTCTAAGGATGCCAATGGTGATTATCATAGAGCGATCATCATGCAGATTCATGGCAGGCTAACAAATGAACAGCGCGACTTGATCGGTGAGGATGATAATAATGCCCCACCCATGTTAAAGATATATTGGGTAAACGGCAAGGTTAGGGTAAAAACAAAGGAATTAAAAGATTTAAATGCCTCTGATACGGAGATTCTATATACCGACGCATGGACTGATGACGAAGGCCATACTTATTCTGAATATGTGGGTTTTGAAAAATTTACCTTAGAGGTAAAAGTTACCGATGGTAGGATGGAAGTTATACTTAATGATAATGAATCATTAGTATACAATGATATACATATCCAAAAATGGGGTGTTTTTGAAAACTATTTTAAGGCCGGAAACTACCTGTCTACTTTAGATGATGGTGCTTTTGCCCGGGTAAAATATTATGATTTAACAGTTGTTCATTGAAAAATAAGCTATTGTATTGAAAGTTATTAGAAAATAGCTTTTAAAAGAAAGATAAATTATAAGTTATTTGAGTTAGTGTTTTTATTTGAATTTTACTGATCTTTCATTAGGTCAGTAAAATTCTATAAAATTTTTGGGTTGTTTTATTAAATTCGGGTAATTTCGAGTTGGTTTATATTTTCTTAAATTTAAACGGATAAAACTCGTAATCCAGATTAATTGAATTAAAATAATTATGAATATTGAAATAATCACAAAGAATGAAAATCAAGAAGTCCAGAATGCTATTATTGATAAAATTCGGGATCTAATAAATTATAAGAATTTAGAACCGGGAGATAAATTACCGTCTGAACGGATGTTATCAGATAAATTTGAAGTAAGTCGCAGTAATGTAAGGGAAGCCATACAAAAATTGGAATTTTACGGTTTGTTAAAATCGATTCCTCAGAGCGGAACTTTTGTTGCAAACATTGGAGTGATTGCTATGAATGGAATGATAGATGATATCTTAAGATTAGAAGATGCTGATTTTAGGTCATTAGTAGAAACCAGAATTCTACTGGAATTAAAAACCTGTAGATTGGCTGCGATAAGGAGAACAGATGAAGATCTAAAGCAAATAAAAAATGCCCTGGATGCCTATAAGGATAAAGTCGAAAATGGTAAAGATGCTGTTCAGGAGGATCTCTTATTTCATTTGGCCATTGCAGAAGCAAGTCATAATAGCTCTTTAAATAAATTTATGTTGATCATTACGCCAAAGATCATTACCAATTTTGAAAAATATCATGTTTGTGATAAGAATCGGGCATTTTTAGGTATTGAGGAACACAAAGCTATTTATATAGCTATTAAAGATCAGGATCCGCAAAGGGCAAAACAAAAAATGAAAGACCATTTTAAGGACTTATATCAATATTGTTATAACGGAGAATTAAAATAATAATAGAATTTTAAAGACAATATTGCACGCAATTGTCTATTAGATTTAAAAATAAATAGAGGGAAGTATTACTTAAAACGACTTTTTGTGAAATAACTCAGTGGCCGTTCTAAAGGCCACATTGGAGATTTGCATTTATTTAAGCTGTACTGATTTTTACATAATATCACATTTATTCTCTATTGGATAAGTAAGAAATATCGTTGCAATGTGATGCCTAAATAAACTAAATTATGAAATTAAAAGGACTAAGATGGTGGGTAATTGGATTAATAGCACTAGCCACTGTAATAAACTATATAGATAGGCAAACATTAAATGTACTTTGGCCTCAAATATCTG
>CBDUPN010000263.1:0-1991 GCA_965369125.1 uncultured Aureibaculum sp.
AATGGAAAATCAAGAAGAAATTTATTCTATTAGAGGTAGTTGGGCAGAAGCTTTTGAACTTTGGAAAGACCAAGGAATTACAGAAAAAGAAATGCTACAATCAATGTCGGATACGCATGTCATTCCGGTTCTAACCGCCCATCCAACCGAGGCAAAACGCGTAACCGTAATTGAAATTCATAGAGAACTATATTTACTTTTAGTAAAAAGAGAGAATACTTCGTTAAGTAAACTTGAGCAGAATAGAATAGAAGAGAATATCATTAACCTTCTGGAAAGATGGTGGAGAACAGGCGAAATTTACCTTGAAAAACCCCATATTGAAGATGAACGGGCTAATATTATCTATTATTTCACCAGAATTTTCCCTGCTGTGTTAGAAAGAAGCGATGAACAAATAAAAGGGTCGTGGATTGAAATTGGATTAACTCCTGATAAAATAAAAAACCCTGATATATTCCCTAAAATTAATTTTGGAAATTGGGTAGGTGGTGATAGAGACGGACATCCTTTTGTAACTCCAAGTATCACTCAAGAAACGTTAGAATTGTTTCGAAATAATGCGCTTTCACTAATTAAGAAGCAATTGGTCAACGCTGCTATTAAATTTTCGGTCTCCTCCATTGCAAATCCTGTTCCGTATAAGCTATCAGAAATTATTGAAAATAAATCTAAAGCATTAGGCCAACAGGGAGAAAATGCACTTAAGAGAAATCCTTATGAACCTTGTAGACAATATATTAACTTGCTTATTGTCAAATTAGAAAACACAATTTCTAACAATTTTGCCGATTCTAATTCGTATTACAAATCCAGTAAAGACCTTAAAGAGGATCTTAAAATATTGAGAGATATTCTTATTGAAAATGGGATGAAAGGTTTGGCCGAAGATTTACTCTTTTCTTTAGAGAGAGCATTAAGCTGCTTTGGCTTTCACTTGGCTAGCTTAGATATCAGGCAAAACAGTGCATTTCACGACAAAGCTATTTCGCAAATTTTAAAAGCCACAGGTGAAAAAGATGTTGATTTTGAACATTGGAACGAAGAAAAACGAGTTAACTACTTGAGCGAACTTTTAGCGAACCACGCTCCTATTACTGACATAACAATTCATTATGGTCCGGAAGCGGATAATGTGTTGGACTGTTACCGCGTAATTCGACATCATATCAACCTGTATGGTTCTGAAGGTATTGGCTCATTTATTATCAGTATGACCCGAAATCTTAGTGATTTGCTCGCTGTTTATTTTTTGATGAAAGAAACTCAACTCTTAAATACATCTATCAAAGTTGTTCCGCTTTTCGAAACTATTAAGGACTTACATAATGGACCTATGATTCTAGAAAAGTTTTTACAACATCCTACAACCTTGCAAAGAGCTTCAAAAATAGCTCATAAGCAAGAAGTTATGCTAGGTTATAGTGATAGTAATAAAGACGGCGGAACCATTGCAAGTAAGTGGAATTTGTATAAAGCAGAGCAAAAACTCTCGGAAATTGCCGTGAAAAACAATTTCAGTGTATATTTCTTTCATGGTGCAGGTGGAACGATAAGCAGAGGAGGCGGAAAATATCATCGCTTTTTAGAAAGTATGCCTACAAATACAGTGAACGGAACTATAAAAATTACAGTTCAAGGTGAAACAATTGCCCAGTTATTTGGGAATCCCCTTACAGCAACCTACAACCTTAATGCATTGGCTTCAGGAGTGGCAAAGCAAACGATTTTAGCCAAACAAAAGGTAGCTACTAATAAAATTCCATTTGAAATAATGGACTACTTGTCTCAAAAATCATTTGAGCATTACCGAGATTTAATAGAAACCCCAGGTTTTATCAACTTCTATGGTAAAGTAACTTGTATAGATGTATTGGAAAGAAGTAAAATCGGCTCAAGGCCAGCCAGACGAACCGGAACAAGGTCCCTTGATGATCTTAGGGCTATTCCTTGGGTTTTTAGTTGGAATCTTTCGCGAATTACCATAACAG
>CBDUPN010000264.1:0-1980 GCA_965369125.1 uncultured Aureibaculum sp.
AACTTAAAATAAAAAGATCTGATGTTATACTAAGTCAAATAAATTCTTTGGTTAAAGTAATAGATAAGAATGGAAATATTACTTATGCCTCACCAAGCTTTAAAAGCATACTGGGTTACGAACCTGAGGATATGCTCGGTTTAGGTTGGTGGATACATACTACACCTGATCGGGATACCGCTATTAAACTACGCAATGAAATACTAAATATTGTGAGGAATGATAAACCCTTGACCGATGAAATAAAACATAGGTGGATAACAGCTAAAGACGGTAGACCAAAACTATTCGATTGGATAAGTTCAAAAGGTGAAGAAGATTCTTTGATATTTGTTGGAATAGATATAACAGAAAAACAAGAAAAACAAAGGGAATTTATTACCCTAACAGAAACTGCCCATGATGCCATTATCTTAGTTGATCAAGACGGTAAAATATTCGAATGGAATAAATCTTCTGAGGAAATTTTTGGCTATAGAAAAAAAGAAATTCTGGGCAAAAAAATTACGAGTCTTATGCCTAAAAAGTATTTATCTCAATATAAGGAAGGCTACAACAAGGTAATGCAAGAGGCGTTAAAAGAAAATTATAGAGATCGAACGGTAGAGGGTAAAACTAAAGATGGTAGAATTTTTCCAATGGAATTATCGATTAATTTCTGGAAAAGTAATGATAAATATGTGTACTGCTATTTTATTAGAGACATCACATCGCGAGTTCGAGAAGAAAATATAAAACGCGTTTTATTTAATATAACTAAAAGGTCAGGTGATAATATAAGGCTTAAAGATTTCTTTTATTATATAAAAAATGAACTTGGTAAGCTTATTAATACAAATAACTTTTTTATCGCCTTATATGACGAAAAAACCGATATGATCAGTACACCTTATATGGTTGATGAACTTGACGATGGAACTGACTTTCCTAAAGGTGAAACACTTACGGGACATGTCATAGACACTAAAAAAGCCTTATTGACTAGTGAAAAATTCGTGAGTTACACTGCAGATGGAAAAAAGATTATCGGCCTGGGACCTGAATCTAAATGTTGGCTTGGCGTGCCCTTGCTCATAGATGATAGGGCCATAGGTGCTATTGTAGTACAAAGTTATAAAGATGACAATGCCTATTCTAAAGAGGACGTAGCCATTCTAGAACTTGTTGCTTCTAATATAGCACAGATCATCCAAAAAACTGAAGACTTAGAAAAAATACAGTTACTAAACCAAGGATTAATACAAAGTTCACATGGCGTCATTATTACCAATTTAGAAGGAGAAATAGAATATACCAATCCGGCATTTACCGAATTAACCGGATATACAGAAAAAGAAGCCATAGGAAAAAATCCAAGGATGCTAAAATCTGGAGAACATTTAGAAGCATTCTATAAGAATCTTTATGATACCATTTTAAGAGGAAAAACTTGGTATGGAGAATTAACGAATAAACATAAAGACGGCCATAAGTATTTGATTGATGCTAATATCTCTTCTGTTAAAAATATGGAGGGAAAAATAACGCATTATATTATGATTTTTGAAGATATTACAACCAAACGCCAACTTGAGCGTCAATTTATCAACGCCTTTATTGACGCGCAAGAGGTTGAAAAACAAAACTTCGGAGAAGAGTTACATGATGGTATTAGCCAAATATTATCGGCTGAATCGATGTATATTGACCTATTGATCGAACAAAATCAAGATCGAATAAATGATAAAGCCAAATTCTTAACAAAAATAAAAGAGCTTAATTTAAGTGCCGTTAATGAAACCAGAAATATAGCTCATGGATTAATGTCTAGCCAATTAAAACAAAGCGGTTTACTCATTGCTGCTGAAAATATATGTATAGATTTTAACTTGGTTAAGAATATTAAATTCAGTTTTTTAAAAAAGGATATAAATGAGGAAGATATATCGAAAGAAATAAAGACAAATTTATTTAGGATAATACAAGAATTAACCACGAATA
>CBDUPN010000265.1:0-1930 GCA_965369125.1 uncultured Aureibaculum sp.
AAAGGGTCGCTTCCCCTGGCTGGAACAGCCGTTTATATGACCTCATACTCAAGGTTAGAAAATAACAGGCCTTGGGAAAAAGCCATGAAAGAGCGAGATTGGTTATATCAGACACCTATTGATATCCTGATCAAAGCTTCCAATGGTGCTTCCGATTTTGGTAATAAATTCGGACAACCCTTGATAGCAGGTTCTGTGCTAACTTTTGAGTATCCCGAAAATACTAGAATGCTTGGATATGACAAGGTCATTATGCAAGCCGGCGGAATAGGATATGGCAAGGCCGATCAAGCAAAAAAAGACATTCCAAAAACCGGAGATAAAGTGGTGATCCTGGGTGGTGATAATTATAGAATTGGTATGGGAGGTGCCGCAGTCTCTTCTGCCGATACCGGCGAATTTTCAACAGGTATTGAACTTAATGCTGTGCAGCGTTCAAATCCCGAAATGCAAAAAAGAGCGGCCAATGCTGTTCGTGGAATGGTAGAAAGCAAAGAAAATTTTATTGTGTCTATCCATGACCATGGTGCGGGTGGACATTTAAATTGCCTATCTGAATTGGTTGAAGAAACAGGCGGAAAAATCGATCTGGATAAGTTACCAATTGGTGACCCTACCCTCTCGGCGAAAGAGATCATAGGAAACGAGTCTCAGGAAAGAATGGGATTGGTTATTTCAAATGACCATCTTGCTCATCTAAAACATATAGCAGATCGCGAACGTTCGCCTATGTACACCGTAGGTGATGTTACCGGTGATCATCAATTTACTTTTGAATCTAGCTCTAAAGGAGATAAACCTATGGATCTGGCCTTGGAAGATATGTTCGGAAGTTCGCCAAAAACCATCATGAATGATGTTACGATTCGCCGTAATTATAAAGAGCTTACTTATCATTATGATAAATTTAAAAATTATTTAGATCAAGTGCTTCAATTAGAAGCTGTTGCCTGTAAAGATTGGTTAACAAATAAAGTAGACCGCTGTGTTGGTGGTAAAGTTGCCAAACAACAGTGTGTTGGGGCTTTGCAATTGCCACTAAATAATTGCGGGGTAATGGCCTTAGACTATAAAGGAAAAGAGGGAATTGCTACCTCCTTAGGTCATGCACCCATTGCCGGATTAATAGACCCTCGAGCTGGGAGTCGAAATGCCATTGCCGAAGCCTTAACCAATATTATTTGGGCACCCTTAAAAAATGGTTTGCAGAGTGTATCATTATCGGCTAACTGGATGTGGCCATGTAGGAACGAGGGTGAGGACGCACGTCTCTATGAGGCAGTAGAAGCCGTATCTGAATTTGCCATTGAACTCGGTATAAATGTACCAACAGGAAAAGATTCCTTGTCGATGAAGCAGAAGTATCCAAATAAGGATGAGGTAATCGCTCCGGGAACAGTGATTATTTCCGCTGCTGCCAATTGTGACGATATTACTAAAGTGGTTGAGCCCGTTTTACAAAAAACCGGTGGTGATATTTACTATATAAATGTTTCCCAAGATAACCATCAACTAGGAGGAAGTTCTTTTGCACAAATCTTAAATAGCATTGGCACAGTTACACCTACGATAAAAAATGCCAAAAATTTCAAAAAAATATTCAATACCGTTCAGCAATTAATTAGGGAAGATAAAATTATTGCGGGTCACGATATAGCTTCCGGTGGATTGATCACAACGTTATTAGAAATGTGTTTCGCCGACGTAAATTTAGCTGCCAACATAAATTTAACATCACTTGGCCAATCCGATACTACGAAATTATTATTCTCAGAAAATGCAGGGATTGTTTTTCAGGCAAAAGATGATTCAGTTGAAGCTACGTTAAAACAAGCCGATATTGAGTATTTTAATATCGGAAAAGTCAAAGAAGGGGATGTATTTACAATTACGAACCAAAAAGATAACATCTCTTTGAGCATTGCCGAAG
>CBDUPN010000266.1:0-1928 GCA_965369125.1 uncultured Aureibaculum sp.
ATATAAGTGATAAAAAAATGAAAGAAATGAGTTCATTTTTAATAAAAAAAGAAGGATTTCGAATTTTACCAGCTTCTACATCAGGACTTATCGCCTTATTAGAGATGGATGAGAAATTAAACTTTGAACCAGACAGATTTGTAGCAGTCCTTACTGCAAAATATTAACATAACCCTTAATAAAAATCTATTGTTTATAGATATATAATTTTATTTAAAACAAAACAGTAAATGAAAAAATCAATAGATGGCAAAGCACTTGTATATTGTGAAGGCGCATTTAATACCCCCAATGGTAAAACCGCACATGGTCTCGTAAGATTTACCGAACGTTACCATATCGTGGGTGTTATCGATAGTAGATACGCAGGACAAGATGCAGGTAAAGTACTCGATGGAAAAGCCAATGGCATTCCTATTTTTAAAGGGATTGATGCCGCCACAAAAAAACTTACTGAATCTAATAATGTCCCTGTTTCTTTGGTAATCGGCTTGGCACCAGACGGAGGAAGATTGCCTCAGATAGCCAAGGCCACAATAAAAAAAGCCTTGGAAATGGGATGGAATGTCGATAGCGGATTGCATGATTTCTTAACCAACGATATTACCCTTGTAAAACTTGCAGAAGAGAATAAATGCCGTATTAGGGATATACGTAAAACACCTGATAGGGATAAACTTCATTTTTTTACAGGTGATATTGAAAAGGTTGACTGTTTGAAACTTGCCATACTCGGCACAGATTCAGCCATTGGTAAACGAACTACTGCATGGATATTGGTACATGGATTTAGAGCGGCAGGACTTAAGGCTGAGATGGTAGGAACGGGTCAAACAGCCTGGATGCAAGGAGCTAAATACAGTATGGTGATGGATAGTTGTATCAATGATTTTGTTTCCGGTGAAATTGAACATGCCGTTGTGAGCGCTTATAAAAATGAAAATCCCGATGTAATTGTTATCGAAGGGCAAGGCAGCTTGATGAACCCTGCTTATCCCGGTGGTTTTGAAATATTAGCAGCCGGCCGACCTGATTATATTATTTTACAGCATGCCCCTAAACGATTGGAGTATGATGGGTTTCCAGGTTATAAATTACATTCATTAAAGGAGCAAATTCATGCCCTAGAGGTCATCTCTGGTAAAAAAGTGATCGCCATCACTTTAAATCATGAATCGATGACCGATGATGAGATCTTACCAGCCTGTGAAGCAATTACGAAAGAAACCGGTTTACCATGTTTTGATGTACTGGCACATGGTTCAGAAGAGTTGATCAAAGTATTAAAATCGAAGATTACATGACCTCAATTCGTTCATTAGTTGTTTTTCCAAAATTAAAGGTCCATAAAATTATTGTGGAACCTAAACGGGTAAAAGCAACATATACCATTTTGAAATATGATAATAGTGAAATAAGTAATGAGCTGATCTATACCTACAATCAAATTTATTTTGATGTTAAAAATCCTGATGATGTAAATCTGGCTTCTATGATGCTCGTACAGGTAGCGTTGAATTACGGATTATTTTTTGAAGAAATAGCATTTGATGGGTTATATGATAATACCGATAAACGTTTCCTTCTTGACATGTTGGAAAATACATCTCGCGAAATACTGGTTAATAAATTCTTTAGTAAAAATGAATTCTTAAAACCACCTTTCGATTCTATTGAAGCCGAAAAATTACCACGTTATACCGCAGCCGAAATTGTATTTACCAATACCCAGTTCAAAGATTTAAAAATTGAAAAAAAAATAGAGCGTCCTGATTATGATAAGTATGCCATATTAAGCAGTGGTGGCAAGGACAGTCTGTTAACTTATGGTTTGATCAAAGAAATCGGTGAACCCCACCCTGTATTTATCAACGAATCTGGAAGACATTGGTTTACCGCTGTAAATTCTTATGATCATTTTCAAAAAA
>CBDUPN010000267.1:0-1925 GCA_965369125.1 uncultured Aureibaculum sp.
GAGGCGTCGAGCGGATTCGAACCGCTGTACAAGCTTTTGCAGAGCTCTGCCTAGCCACTCGGCCACAACGCCAATTTTATGGGTACAAATTTAATGAAATTAACTACTTACACAATAAAAATTATTGAATCATTTTTAAAATAGAGAAATAGAAAGTAGAGATTCTACTAAATCCTTTTTCTGCTCATCTTTATACTCACCATAGCAACATTTCCGCCTATGGGTGGATTTACCTTAGAAACTTCAACAGTAGCTTTTTTTACGATTGCTATTTCTTTTAATATTCTTTGTAAAATTTTATTAGCAACTGTTTCTAGCAACTTAGTGCGAACAGCCATTTCTTCCTTAACTATTTTATTTAGATGAACGTAATCAACTGTATCGCTTAGCTTATCTGTTTTGGCAGAGTTAGAAAGATCGGCCTTCACACATAGATCTACTCTATATTCAGATCCTATTTTACCTTCTTCATCCAAACAACCATGATATGCATATAAACGTATGTTTCTAACTTTAATAACGCCCATAGATATAAATTTTGGCAAATATAGTACTATTCTAAATGAACTGCCTATTTAAAGCAGAAAGCTCTATTTTATGTGATGTTTTTGCACTCGTCTATCATTACATTCGACCTGAGGATAAATTCTTATGAAAAGAGAATTTTTTTAATTTAAATGCTACAACTAAAGATTACCTTCGATATTTAATAAAGAAAGAATATAAACCGAGATATTAATAATGAGCATCTTCTGGGTAATTTTTCATGAAATTTTCGGCCACTTCAACCATATTTTTACTACCACAGAATAAAGGAACTCGTTGGTGTAATTCAGTTGGTTTTATATCCATTATCCTTCTATATCCATCTGAAGCCTTGCCTCCGGCTTGTTCGGCTAAAAATGCCATAGGGTTGCATTCGTAGAGCAATCTAAGTTTTCCTTGTGGGGCTTTTGAACTCGTAGGATATATATAAATACCACCTTTGATCATATTACGATGGAAGTCTGAAACTAATGAACCTATATACCTGCCACTATAAGGTCTATCGCCTTCTTCCATTTGACAATATTTCAAATAATCTTTTACACCTTGAGGGAAATGAATATAATAGCCTTCATTAACAGAGTAAATTCCGCCATTTTCAGGAAACATCATGTCTGGGTGTGATAAGTAGTAAACACCCAAAGCCGGATTTAGCGTAAAACCGTTGACTCCATGACCCGAAGTATAGACAAGCATGGTAGATGTGCCATAAACCACATAACCAGCCGCAACTTGTTTATTACCTTCTTGTAAAAAATCTTCAATTTGAACTGGCGTACCGGGCTCGGTAACTCTTCTATAAATAGAAAAAATAGTACCTACAGATACATTCACATCGATATTTGAAGAACCATCAAGAGGATCGATTAAAACCACATATTTGTTCATGTTTGATTTGTCATTTCCCGAAATGGTTACAAAATCATCTTCTTCTTCACTGGCAATTCCACATACAATTTGTCTATTCGTCAAGGTCTCCATAAAGACTTCGTTGGCATAAACGTCGAGTTTTTGCTGGTCTTCCCCTTGAATATTAGTATCACCGGCGTCTCCTAAAATATCGACTAAACCAGCTTTATTTACTTCATGATTTACAACTTTTGATGCCAATCTAATTGAATTCATTAAACGAGAAAGTTCCCCAGAAGAATATTTAAAGTGCATCTGATTTTCAATGATAAATTCTCCTAAAGTGCGGTGTTTTTGCATAGCGTTTTTTTATGTTGGGATATACATACAAATATCGTTAAATTTGCTGGAATATAATAGCTAAAAATGGGTTTTATAATTAGAAAAAGCGAGCGAAGAGATATGCCTTCAGTCTTAAAACTAATCAAAGAATTGGCTATTTTCGAAAAGGAACCCGATGCTGTTAAAAT
>CBDUPN010000268.1:0-1923 GCA_965369125.1 uncultured Aureibaculum sp.
TTTCATAATCATCACTCGAATAGGTACCCATAAAAGGCATGTCTAAATGCACATGAGGATCTATACCTCCCGGGAAGACCAGTTTATCGGTAGCGTCGATCTCCTTATTTGCTTTATAAGTTAATCCTCTGCCAATCGCAATAATTTTTTCACCTTCAATATAAACATCGGCGATATAACTTTCTGCGGCCGATACTACGCGGCCATTTTTGATTAAAATTGACATCTTATTTTTTCTTCATTAATATATAATACAATACAAAAGATATGATAAATCCTGTAAACCATGAAAGGGTATACAAGAAATTTAGTTGTGGCACCCAATAGCCTATCAAAGCTAAAAAGATTCCTGAAAAGAGTGCGATCATGGCTGCTTTATTAAATCCGGTCTTTCCATATGCATAGGCGCCTTCTTCTTTATATAGTTCGGCCAGGGCTAATGTTTTTTTTCTGATAAAATAATAATCGGCAATGAGAATGCCCAATACGGGTCCGAGTAAGCCGCTTACGAAGATCAAAAAGCCAGAGATCTCATTAAGTAGCCACCAGGGCGCGATGAGAATGCCTATAATTCCTGTAATAATACCACCCATTCTAAAGCTTATTTTTTTTGGAAATAGATTTGAAAAGGCATTGGCAGGAGCGATCACATTGGCGGCAATATTGGTGCTTAGGGTGGCTATGATCATAAATAGCTGCGCGATGATCACCACTGTTGGATTCTTAAATTTGGCGATAAGCGACACCGGATCCCATGGGGCATCGTCGGCAATCAAAACATCCTGAAAATTAATTACAGCGGCACAGGTAACGAAAATACCTACGAAAGAATAGAGCATCATGGTACCCGGCAGCCCTATAAACTGTCCGGCCACCTGGTCTTTTTGTGTGGCCGCATACCGTGTAATATCAGCAATACTGATAGACATGGTTGCCCAAAAACCTACCATAGCGGTTAACCAGAGCAGGTAACCCCATAGTTTTGATCCGCTTGAATTTTTATCTACAAAAGTAGCGCTTACCACACTGGAAAGTACCGGTTGTTCTCCTTGGGTATTTCTAAACTGTACTTGTAGGTTCTTCGATTCTACTTGAATTGGTGCTGTGGTAAATGGTTTCCATACGGTTTCGGTATCTGAAATAAGGGCATATTCGTTTACTTTGATACTTCCATCTTTATTTTCCAAGGAATGAAGGTGTAAATACAGGTCGTCATTATTTTGGGAAATGGTAGCTGCAGATTGTTCCAATTGCTCACTTTGTTTTAATACCACGGCAAATCCATCCGCTTTAGCATAACCCCAATAGATAAGGGCAAGGCCCATGGCTACCAGGATGGGTGCTGAATAGGCTTCTAGCCATTTGATACTTTCTGTGCCTTTCCAGATAAAGTAAATATTGATAAACCAGAAGATGGCAAAGCCAACGAATTTACCGATGGAGAGTCCGAGCTCGCCTTGCGACCCTGTAATGGCATTAAAAATAGCATAGATGGCAAGGCCACCAATCCATGTCTGTACGCCAAACCATCCGCAGGCAATAATGCCCCTGGCCACAGATGCAATATGGACCCCTTTGGTTCCGAAGGCAGCGCGGCCGATCACCGGAAAAGGAATGCCATATTTTACGCCTGCATGACCATTTAAAACCATAGGGATGGTGATGATAAGGTTAGCCAGCCCAATGATGATAAGGGCTTCATACCAGTTAAGTCCGGTTTTGATCATATAGGAAGCCAATAGATAGGTAGGTATACATACCGCCATACCCACCCAAATAGCCGATAGATGCCATTTGTTCCAGGTACGTTGTGTTGCCGGAACAGGGGCAAGATCGTCGCTATATAAAGGCGATTGCGATACGTCTTCGTTTAAGGCTACTATATCTTTATTATTCATTAATGACAATATTCATCGGCAATGG
>CBDUPN010000269.1:0-1893 GCA_965369125.1 uncultured Aureibaculum sp.
CTATTCACAAAATACATCTTTAATTTGCCTTTATTCTTGGCTTCTATTTCACCCCTGTAGGTACACTTAAAATCGTTTTTTATAAGTGCGTAGGTTTTTTCTGAAATGTTGATCCTTCCGGGTTGTGACATCGATTCCATACGTGAGGCTACATTTACGGTATCGCCCCAGATATCATAAGAGAATTTCTTACTCCCCACTACCCCTGCTACTACAGGACCTGTATTTATACCAATGCGTATATCAAAATGGGTATGCGTTGCTCCATTGATCTTTTTAGATTCCTCAACAAATGCTATAATTTCAAAGGCCGCATGCACCATCTTTTGGGCATGATCTTCGGTAGCAAAAGGCAGTCCTCCGGCACACATATAAGAATCGCCAATGGTCTTTATTTTTTCGAGACCGTACTTTTCCATGATCTCATCAAATTTCTCGAAATAATGCCCTACACTTTCCACCAAGGCTTCCGGAGACAATGCCTCTGCATAATTTGTAAACCCTTTAAAATCGGTGAACAATACGGTAACCGATTCAAATTTTTTTGCCTTTACCTTACCATGTTCTTTTAATTCTTCTGCCGTTTCTTCGGGCAAAATATTAAGCAATAAACTGTCTGAACGGCTTTTCTCTTTTTCGATGATCTCTTTGGTACGCCGTATAAATCTAAATCGCCTGTAAAGTCCGAATGCTAATAAGGCAATAAGGAATAAAGCTATGGCGGTGGCGTAGACCACAATTTGCTGGTTCTTTTTTTGTTGGTTAAGCAAGTCAACCTCTATTTGCTTCTGGTAAATTTCAGAATCGGTTTGGATTTTGGCCATCTGTTGCACCGATGTGATGTTTCTTACGCTATCCTTATATGCGATATGATCTTTATAGTAAGCAAGAGATCTTGCAGCATCTCCCCTTTTCTCGTATAGTTCTGATAGTTTTAAATTAGCATCACTAATTTGTTCTTTTAAACCATATGCCCGGGCCATCTCAAGGCTTTTATGAGCAGATTCGAATGCTGCTTTATAATTACCTCTATTGGCATACATGTCGGCCATATAAGTAAGATATACCGAGATTGGGTAGAAATCGCCCAGTTCTGTTAAGATTTCCGTGGCTTTTAGTATATTCTCTTCAGCTATGGCATTTTTTCCCAGTTGGGCGTAGGCCAGTCCTTTATTCCCCAAATTATAAGCCAAGCCCAATTTATAGTCAAGGGCTTTAAAAATAGCCCCCGATTCATTAAAAAATATCAAGGCCGAATCTGGTTTTGCCAAATTCAAATTATATTCATCCCCTATATTTTCTATAGTAGACGCATAGGTTATAGAATCACCTCTATTCTTGGCATCCTTTAAAATATCGGTTGCGTTTTTATAATATTTAATTGTATTCTGATGATTGCCCATCATGGCATAAACTGAAGCAATGTTTGAATATATAATACCCAGCTCGGCAGTTCTCTCATTGTTGTTTGAAATTTTGATACTTTCAAAATAGGGTTCTAAAGCGGCTGTTAGATCTCCCTTTAGCCTATAAGCAGTACCTTTTTGTATTAATGCACGTATAATGTAACGGGTGGAATCCAGTGATCTCGACAATTGTAAAAGCTCCTCACTATATTTAAGTGATATTTCCGGATTTGGATGATTGTTAGCCAATTCCCAGAGCATTTCTAGTTTATCTTCTTTCTGGTACCTACCTTGCGTATAGATCAATTCGATGCTGTCAGCCACGGCTTTATCTTGGCTATAAACCATACTGCTGATCATAAAAAAAAAGCCCAGGATAAAGTGGGCTCTTATTTTAATAATGTTTGATATGTTAAAATTGGCCTTGAACATAAAATTGCAACATTAGAATTTAGTTGCCGCCACCAACTTTAATGATCGGGTCTAT
>CBDUPN010000270.1:0-1887 GCA_965369125.1 uncultured Aureibaculum sp.
TTTTTCATCAGGTTTAAAGGCTCTCCTTTTTTCTGTATGACCACATCGTCTTCTAAACGTATACCAAATTCTTCTTTGGGAATATAGATACCGGGTTCAACCGTAAAGACCATATTGGCTTGCATAGGTTCATGAAGTAAACCATAATCGTGGGTATCGAGGCCCATATGGTGCGAAGTACCATGCATAAAATATTTTTTATAGGCCGGCCATTCTGGTTTTTCATTCTGCACATCGGCTTTATCTAACAAGCCCAGACCCAGTAATTCTGAGGTCATGATCTTACCTACCTCTATATGGTATTGCTCCCAGAAATTGCCGGGTTGCAGCATTTTGGTAGCTTCATTCTTAACGCGTAATACCGCGTTATACACTTGTTTTTGACGTTTGGTAAAAGTGCCCGAAACAGGAACCATACGGGTCATATCACTGCTGTAATTGGCGTACTCGGCACCTACGTCCATTAAGATAAGATCCCCGGGGTTACACATCTGGTTGTTCTCTATATAATGTAAAACATTGGCATTATTACCAGAAGCGATAATAGGGGTATAGGCAAAACCTTTAGAGCGGTTCACCAGGAATTCGTGCATGTATTCTGCTTCGATCTCAAATTCCATCACCCCTGGTTTTACGAAATTAAGTATCCTTCGGAATCCTTTTTCGGTAATATCACAGGCATGCTGAATAAGGTCTATTTCTATTTGGTCTTTTACAGAACGAAGGCGTTGTAGTATCGGGTTGCTCTTGGCTACTGAATGGGCGGGATATTTCTCTTTGAGCCACTTTGTAAACCGGGCTTCGCGTGTTTCAGTCTCTATACTAGCCCTGTAATGCTCGTTGGTATTAATATATACAGTATCGCATTGGGTCATGAGCTCGAACATGATCTTTTCCATATCGTGCAACCAATAGACAGTTTTTATACCACTAATCTCATAGGCGGCACTCATGGTGAGTTTTTCACCTTCCCAGATGGCAATACGTTCGCTGGTTTCCTTTAAGAATAATATCTCACGGTGTTTCTCTTTGGGGCAATCGGGAAATAATACCAAAATACTTTCTTCCTGATCAACACCACTCAAATAAAAGATATCGCGATGCTGCTCGAAGGGCATGGTGCTATCGGCACTTATAGGGTAGATATCATTAGAGTTAAAGACAGCCAAACTTTCTGGTTTCATTTTGGCTGTAAAATTTTTTCGATTTTTGATGAATAGGTCGCGGTTAATTGGTTTATATTTCATGTAAATATTGGTTTAAGCATTAAAAAGAAATATTTTCTATTCAAATTTATAAATTTGTTCTGACCTATACCTTTAATTGAATGAAAATTGTCGCAATACTTTTGGTTTTTGTAATATTTATGGGCTGTTCTCCTAAATTGCGGCAGTCATATGCTAAATTATCGAAGCCCGAGAAGACCTGGGTGATCTTCCACCCTTTTAAAGCTAAAAAGGCCTATCGTATTTCAAATAACATAGATCATGTAACCGATTCTATAGCTAAAGCAGGCATTATAGGCAATGATAATAATGGTGGTCGTTTAGATGCCTTTAAGCATAGTTATTGGATGGCACGACTAACACAAGGCATTGGTAAAAGGGCAGCATTAAGTTTAGGTGAAGCCCATGAAAAAGGGAATTATAAGACCTATAAAAAAAGACAATTAGAAGATGCGGTGGTGCCGGATAAGGCTTCCACAGAGATGGACCTTTATAACAATTCGGTGGGTGCAAGAACGGGTACTTTTTATAAAAATACCCGCGATAAGAATTTGATCTTAATGCTTTTGGATTCGTTGCGAGCAGGCAAATTAAGGGTTTTATATAAAGACGATCAAGGCAATTTTTTAGACTGCCAACATCAAAAGATTCCGTTGGATTC
>CBDUPN010000271.1:0-1872 GCA_965369125.1 uncultured Aureibaculum sp.
CCTCAAGTGCTTCCGGGGTTTGTGTCGGACCAATTAATTCAGCCGAATCTTCAGTTACATTCGCAAAAAAGTTCATAGGCTCTAATGTATTATGAGCCATAAATGGAGAACTATAGGTGCGTTCAATAACTTTAGCAGCTTTCTTAAATGCCGCCTCCGGATCACCATCTTTTCTGTTTTCTTCTACTTCACCGGAAACAAGTGCTTGTTCCAGCCGTTGCAGGTGCATCTCAGAATTTTCCAACTCTCCAATCGTTTCCCAATTAACCTTGAGGGCTTTTTTAGCCTGCATTAATTGCCAGGTTGTTTCACCCACAATAGCTATTAACTGAGGAAAGGCGTTTACATCACTCCAAGAGGGCTCATTAATTGTAGTGTCGACAATAAAGGCGTCTGTTACCCCGGCCATACTTTTAATTTCTCCCTCGTTAAAACTCTTAACTTTCATTCCGAATGCAGGGGCATGCTCTACCATCGCAAGTTGCATGCCTTCTCTTTCGAAATCCAAACCAAATAGGGATTCTCCTGTGACTATTTTTTTTCCAACAACATTTTTCAAGGATGTACCGATAAGTTTAAAATCACTTATCTCTTTTAATTCAACTTCTTCAGGTATTTTAATACCTACTGCTTTTGAAGCTATTTCTCCGTAAGTTACTTTTCGCTCTCCATTATTTTCTGTGATCACACCTTGCGCAGCAGTCAATTCTGAAACATTTAATCCCCATTCCTTGGCTGCGGCTTCTAATAACATTCTTCGTCCGGTAGCACCAGCCATTCTCAAAGCATTCCAACTTAAGCGAATGGAGAGACTACCTCCGGCAAATTGATTTTGATAGAATCCGGTATTCAATGGAGCCTGTTCAACCATAACATTTTTCCAGTCGACATCCAGTTCTTCAGCTACGATCATGGGCATTGAGGTCATTACATTTTGACCGATCTCCGGATTAGGAGAGTATATCGTTACCATACCCGTGTCACCAATTTTTATATATCCGTTTATATCAAACCATTCTTTTGGGATTTCCAATGCTGCTTCAGGTTTTGTAGCGGGGGTGCAACCGGCGAACCAGCTAAACCCAATAAGCATACCGCCACCAGCAGCAGCAGATACCTTCATAAAAGAACGTCTATTGTATTGTGTTTTTATCTTTGTCATGATCTTCGGATTTACATTGATGATGCAGTTTTTATAGCTTCTTTAATTCTTACATAGGTGCCACAGCGGCATATATTAAGATTCATGGCATTTTCAATTTCCTCATCGGTAGGATTAGGATTGTTTTTTAAAAGGGCGGCAGCAGTCATGATCTGACCTGCCTGGCAATATCCACATTGCGGAACATCATGTTCAAGCCATGCTTTTTGAACCGGATGATCACCATTTTCTGAAAGACCTTCAATGGTTGTTATCTCTTGTTTACCAACTGACGATATCGGTAAAAGACATGATTGCATTACTACGCCTGACATATGAATTGTACAGGAACCACATTGCCCCAATCCACAACCATATTTGGTGCCCACTAATTTTAAATGATCCCTGAGTACCCATAAGATTGGTGTCGTTGGGTCTACATCTACTTGATGTTCTTTTCCGTTAACTTTTAAATTAAATATTGCCATAACACTAAAATTTTTACCAAGTTAATAATTATTTATCAAAATTAATTAGCATCTATTAAATTTTATATGTTCAAATATGGATCAATTTTGTAGGGGAAATATGCTCTTTTTGAATTATTTATATCGATGTATGATCAATTAATTAAAACACTTCATTTCAAGACTCATAATCCAGAAAAGAATGGGAAATCTAACAATTCACAATTAGAATAATATGTATGGTGATTCGGATGGGGAAATTTG
>CBDUPN010000272.1:0-1847 GCA_965369125.1 uncultured Aureibaculum sp.
TTTACGCCTCCTTCGGCAATTCGTATATTTTTTATGTAGTAAAGATTGTCGTTTCGGCAATGATAACTATGTATTGAAAGTCCTTTGGGATCGAAATCCAGTCTTGGAATATTTATCAAACGGGTTTCATCAATATATCCTTTCAGTTTTCCATTGGTATAGGCAATAGCCACATGTATCCATCTTCTTTTTGCGAGGTTCTCCTCGGGTAGCCTGCTTGAAGATCTCCCCATTTCCATCTGGTTATATTTAATATTAAAGTAGGTATACCCAGTGGGACTGCCGGATTTCTGGTTTTTCCTGTCGAACAAATAGACTACAAAATTGTCCGTTCCACAATACAAATCAAATTCAATGGTGAATATATCTGGCAAGTAGTCTTCAGAAGCATTTTTCATGTAGGGCATAATGGTTGGGGCGCCATCACGAAACATGATCACAGGTTCACCACCAAATTCGGCTACTTCAACATTCCCACGCATTAGATCCCAACGAGATGGGAACTCACCATTCTCTTCTCGTTCTAAATTATCTTCATAAATTACTTTATCTCCCGGTACAAAATCGTATTTCGACCAATTTAGGGTTAGTTGAGTAGCTTCAGCTGATTGTTGTCCATCACCTTTTACCTGCTCTCCTCTTTCATTATCCACCTTTTTATCTCCTTGTATACTGTCAATTTTTTTACTATCCTTATCTTCCTCTTTATTATCGATGGTCTTGTCGATTTCCTTTTCGACTTTTCGTTCTACTTTTCTTTTGAGTTTCTTTAGAATTTGTGCTTCAGCAGTAACAGGTGCATATAGAAATGCTCCGAGTAATGCATATAAAATTATTTTTTTCATGGCGCTTTATTTTAAATGAGCAATTTATTGGAATAAATACCAAGGTAGCAACGTGAAAAATAATATGCAATGATATAAATCAGACCTAATACATTATTTATTAAATCATTACTATTATTTTGTTTATCGATTTCACAAATAAAACGTTTTCGTTAAATTCATAAAATTAGAAGTGTAATTAGCGGAAGCTTTTGTAAATTTCGCTTTTGAAAAAATAACTATGCACAAACAGCCAAAATTAGCCAGGTTTAACGAAAATGTATTGTCGAAATATCAGATATACAATAGCATTTTCATGACACTGCCTTTCGATGCCGTCACAAAAACAGGGGTACTCTTGCCTTTATTTCATGAAGTTTGTAAAAACGGCTACGCTGATAAGAAGAATCCGAAAGAAATTGTAGCTGAATTTTTTAAAACCTATCAACAGAATCCTTCAGAAAAAGATAAAATAAATTTGCTTTTCAAATTTATACAATATATTGAACGTCAGGTAGTTTTATTCGATGCCATCGAAGATGCCGCCTTTCCTGTCGTTCATAATATGGATGGTGTGGGTACACTTCGAAATAGCAAGGAAACAGCAGCTTTAGAAAACAAGAAAGAAGCCTTAAAAGCACATTTGGAGAATTTTAAAGTACGTGTGGTACTCACCGCCCACCCCACGCAATTCTATCCGGGAACCGTTTTAGGGATCATCACCGATCTAACGGAGGCCATACAAAATAACGACCTGTTACTCATTAATCAATTGCTGGCACAATTAGGCAAAACCCCTTTCTTTAAACACGAGAAACCTTCGCCCTACGATGAGGCTGTTAGCTTAATATGGTATTTAGAGAATGTATTTTACCAATCCATCTCTAAGGTTTATAATTATATTCAGAGCAATATATTTGATAATCAACCCATCAAAAATGACATTATAAATCTTGGTTTCTGGCCCGGTGGCGACAGGGATGGTAACCCTTTTGTAACCACAGAGATCACCTTAAATGTTGC
>CBDUPN010000273.1:0-1843 GCA_965369125.1 uncultured Aureibaculum sp.
CGATTAAATTGAACCACTTGAATAAGAATTCTACATATTCGATTAAATTTTTACTCTTAGTATTAGGGCTCTTTATATTTGTATTCATTAATATCGGATTCGGTTCGGTAGATATTCCAATCAAATCGATTTTTAAAACTTTTTTAGGCGATAGTTCAGTTAAAGAATCGTGGCAATATATAATTATTCATTATAGATTGCCCAAGGCTATTACGGCGATACTCGTAGGATCGGGTTTATCGATATGTGGCTTGTTAATGCAAACCCTTTTTAGAAATCCATTGGCGGGTCCATTTGTGTTGGGTATCAGTTCCGGGGCAAGTTTGGGAGTCGCTTTTTTAGTATTGAGTTTTTCGGCATTTTCAGGGATTTTTGCTTCGATCGCATTTTCTAATATCGGATTGGCAATAGCAGCCAGTTTGGGCTCTTTATTTGTGCTTTCTGCGGTAATGTTGGTTGCCAAAAGAGTTAAAAATACAATGTCTATATTGATCATTGGATTGATGTTCGGAAGTTTTACGGCAGCTATTATTAGCGTATTAGCCTATTTTAGCAGTGCAGAAAGCTTACAGCGATATGTTTTCTGGACATTTGGTAGCCTTGGTAATCTAGGCTGGAATGAGATATTGATCTTATTGATAGTTTATGTATTATGTTTAGGCGGATTAATAACCATAATAAAACCCTTGAACAGTTTGCTTTTAGGTGAAAATTACGCGGTAAGTTTAGGGGTGAACCTTAAAAGAACGCGGAATATGACTTTATTGGTAACCGGACTTTTAACAGGTGTGATCACCGCTTTCTCCGGACCTATCGCATTTATTGGCTTAGCAGTACCACACCTTACCAAACTGATTATTAGAACGTCAGACCATAAGGTCTTACTGCCGGCCGTAACAATTTTAGGAGCCATTGTTATGCTAGCAGGTGATACCATTGCGCAACTGCCCAATAGTGAATATACGCTCCCGATTAATGCTATCACGTCATTATTTGGTGCCCCGATAATCATTTGGCTGTTGGTTAGAAAACGTAAAATTTACTATTAATTTGATAACGGAAAATAAACATAGTATCCTTAGAACTGAAGACCTGGTAATTGGTTATCGCAATAAAAAAAAGAAAATTGTGATCGCCAGTAACCTAAATCTTTCGTTGCCAACTGGTAAATTAGTTTGTGTTTTAGGGAAAAATGGAATTGGTAAATCAACCCTATTGAGGACAATCACTAAGGTTCAGCCAAAATTATCAGGAAAAATTTTTTTAGAAGAAAGAGAAATTGAGCAAATTTCTAATGCTGAATTATCAAAAAAAATGAGCTTAGTCCTTACAGAAAGGGCTCCTGAGAATAACCTTACGGTCTATGAGCTCATAGCGCTTGGCCGGCAACCCTATACGAATTGGATTGGTACTTTAACAGAAGAAGATCATGAATATATCGAATCAGCCATCGACCATACTCATATAAAAGATTTGGCTCCAAAAAAACATTATGAATTAAGCGATGGCCAATTACAAAAAGTAATGATCGCCAGGGCTCTTTCTCAAAATACAGAAATGATCACATTGGATGAACCTACAGCGCATCTTGATATTCATAATAAAATAGAAATCTTTAAGTTATTAAAGAAACTAACTATAGAATTAAATAAAACTATTCTTATTTCAACTCATGAAATTCATATCGCCTTGCAGCTTGCCGATGAATTGTGGCTTATGAACGACAAAGAAATCATTACCGGTAAAACTACCGATCTTGTTGCTAATAAAAGCGTAGCAAATCTTTTTGAATCAGATTTAGTTAAATTTAATGCAAAATCTAAACAATTTATCATCAATGATT
>CBDUPN010000274.1:0-1810 GCA_965369125.1 uncultured Aureibaculum sp.
GAATAAGGGATAAATACCGACATCCAACAAAGATCCCCCGGCATAATTTGTGTTTAAAATGCGTCCCTTAACATCGGCCTCTAAATTATAAAAAGTAAAATCTGCATTGATATACCTTACCTTCCCTATTTCTCCTGAGTCAAGGAGCTCTTTTACCTTTACAATTGATGGATTAAACCGGCTCCAAAAAGCCTCCATAAAAAATACTTCATTTCTTTGGGAAGCCTCTATCATTTTATTGGCATCTCCACTGTTGACTGCGATGGGTTTTTCGCATAACACATGCTTTTTATGGTTCATGGCGGTTATGCTTTCCCTAGCGTGGGTATGATGCATGGTGGCTATATAGACAACATCAACCTCTTTATCTTTATAAAGGGATTCATAATTGCCATAATATTTCGGAACTTCATGTTGTTTTGCAAATGCCTCTGAGCGATCAATATCACTTGATGCCACAGCAACGAGCTCAGCATTTTCAACCAATTGAAGGTCATTGGCAAATTTATGGGCGATACGGCCCAACCCGATAATGCCCCATTTTATTTTTTTATTCATTTTTTATATTAAAACAGGTACTAAGATACAGTAAATCGCATAAAAAAACTGCTCACGTAAATGAAGCAGTTTAATAATCAGCTATATATTTTCATAAAGAAATAACCCCCCGGAAATAAAAATTTATGAATAAAATATAATTTAGCGACTTGATATAAATATTATCTAAAGTTTATCTAAAGTTTTGCGTAATTACGCGCTTCTTTGATCCTGAAGGGTATGTTCACCCTTGTTGAATCCCATCCCAATACCATTAAAAGTTTGTCATCTTTTTGTTTAAATGCAATAGAAAAAATATTTAAATGCTCTGCTCTGCGCACCGGTACTTTAATTCTTGCCACATCGGCATTAGGATTGTAATGAAAGGCACCTAATACATCTACATTTGTATTTAAAATAACTTCCCATTCTTTTTCTCCCGGTATAGTTACCAAAGAATAAGTTCCTGCAGGCACTAAGATTTTACCTAACATGACATCTTGATAAAGCTTTAACTCAGTTGCCTCATTAGCACCGGTTCTCCAGATCTTATCAAAGGGAACCTTATCTCCAAATGCCTTTTCTTCGGGTTTAATGGAAGGCCTTCCATATAACACCTTCACTAATGGTGGTGAAATTTTTGTTTCTCTATAATATACGATGTCATGTGGACTTTTATCTAGTTTTTGAAATGCTTGTGCATTATTTTGTGCAGTAAAAAATAGAATTCCACAAAGCACAAGGATAATTTTTTGGTTAATCGACTTTTTCATAATATTTTTCTTTTTCAATTTAAATTTTGTTATTCATTGATTGCAAGTGTATTTACCGTTTTAGTTGCTTGGTAAAACTTACGTGCAGCAGAAATTGTAATTTTCGACGTGATCACAAAACTTGAGGTAAATAATCTTAGATTATAAGTACCCGCTTTGAACTTGGTCTTATCGATCACACAATCTTTACCTTTATTGTTTGATGTGTATAAAGGTTCACTCGTGGCTGGATCTAATATCTCATATTTATAAAAGGCGTCTGCAGATTCAAGCTTCATATTATCTTCCCTGGTATCGTCATAAATGGTCATGGCAATAGATCCGTCTGGAGCTTCAGTTACATATTTAATTCGCTGTGCATTATCGCTATGTTGAGAAAATGAAATGGCTACTACTAAAGTAAATGCTATGTTTAAAATTATCTTTTTCATGATAAGGGATTTTAATGAATAGTGATATTTAATATATCCTCTTTATATAAAAACAATCAACCCTTAAAA
>CBDUPN010000275.1:0-1797 GCA_965369125.1 uncultured Aureibaculum sp.
AACTTGTTTATATACGGAACTTTTGTTCACATAGCCAGCCAAATTGGTTGGCTATGCGGAAGTTTTGATATTTAATATGATTTATATTTTCCATAGTAAAAAGAGTAAAAATTCTAGTATGACCAAATTAACCATGATTTATAACTTATCAAAAGGATTTTTAATTTTTCTAATACTGGTTTCAGAAACATGTGTATAGATCATCGTGGTTTTCGGACTGTTATGGCCCAAAAGCTCTTGAATATATCGAATGTCGGTCCCGTTTTCGAGTAGGTGAGTAGCAAAACTATGTCGTAAGGTATGCAAGGTAATCTTCTTTTTTAATCCCATTCTTTGCGTTGCATTTCTTAATACCTTTTGTGAGCTGGTTGCACTATACTGTTCAGAATTTTGGCCCTCGAATAAAAAGCTCTTGGGCCTGTAAGTTTTATAATAAAGCCTAAGCAATTCTAAGAAAGTTTCTGATAATAAGGTATATCGGTCTTTTTTACCCTTTGCGCCCTGAATATGAATAAGCATACGCTTACTATCAATATCCTTAACTTTAAGATTGATGGCTTCCCCAATTCTTAAACCGGCAGAATATATCAAACTCAATAATGTTTTATGTTTTAGATTTTCAGTAACATCGAGAATACCTTTTACTTCCTCAAGACTTAGAACTACGGGTAATTTTTTCTCTTTTCTAGGTCGTTTAAGTTCCAATTTTTCGATTTCAACACCTTTGTAATTGAGATACTTTTTAATCCCATTGATACATTGATTTTGATAAGAAATGGATTTTCCCGCTCTTACAATAAAATCATAATTAAAGGATTCAATGAGCCTAACTGAGTAATCCGCTGTATTTTTTAAATTAGCATAACGTAAGAAAAATCTAGTTACCTCTATATAGGTATTCACGGTATTTGTACTTAATCTTTTTTGTACTAACCATTTTTTAAATCTGTCTAGGTCCTTCTGCTGACTTTCATAGAGATTTGGAAGAACGATAGAATTAATAATTATTTTCTTTTTCTTTTTAATTTTTAAAGCACTGTAATCGACATAACAATTTTTGATTCGCAAATGTTCATACAGTCTTTTTTTATTTTCAGATGAATAGGGGATATAAAAAGTTTTATGGGTAGTACTCCATTGTATACCATCTAGTTCTTTAAGATGTAAACGAATCTCATCATCATATGCAAACTGAATAGCAATTTGATGTGTGTTTTTATGAATTAATGGGATCAGTTTTATCTCTTTCATAAGCTTATTTCCTTTTTCATAACAATAATAATCAATTAAATTATTATATTCGTTCGTTATACGAATACTATCCGTATAAATTACGATTAGATTAGAAGATGAGACTACAAAAAACTTGCTTATCCTGTGGCAAACCCCTTAAGGGAAGGATTGATAAAAAGTTCTGTGATCCCTTTTGTAAAAGTGCATACCATTACAAAAAAGCTCAGGAAGAAGCCCCTAAGTTTTACAATAAGGTAGATAATCAATTGAAATCAAACAGAAGGATTTTAAAGGATTACAACAAAGCTGGCAAGGCTACGGTTAGGGCAGAAGTGTTACTTGATCAAGGCTTTGATCCTAATTTCTTTACACACTACTGGAAGAATCAAAAAGGTGATGTTTATCTGTTTGTTTACGAATACGGTTTTTTAAAAAGAAAGGAGAACCATAAAGACAAATATATTCTTATTACCTGGCAGGAGTATATGAGTAAGCAGTAACCCGGAATAAATTTTCATTATCCTGATAATAGTATTTATTTGCAGTTTGCTTTCGCAAACAAAA
>CBDUPN010000276.1:0-1785 GCA_965369125.1 uncultured Aureibaculum sp.
AAAATATTCTTCAATTTATCAACCATATGATATACATCTTGGTACGAATTGTATAAAGGTACCGGAGCAACTCTGATAACATCAGGTTCTCTCCAATCGCATATCACACCGGATTTGGTGAGTTTATCATGTAATGACCTATCGCTATTCTTAACTTGAATTGAAAGCTGACAGCCGCGTTCATCCGGTTTTTTTGGTGTAATGATCTTAATTCGTTTATCTTTTAATTCATTGATCAAAAATTCAAGATAACCGGTTAATTTTTTTGATTTTTTTATAAGTTTTTCTAGACCAACTTCATCAAACATGTCTAAAGATGCTTTTATAGCAGCCATTGACAGAATAGGAGGGTTGCTCATTTGCCATCCTTCGGCACCAGGCAGCACATCGAATTCATCCCTCATGTTAAATCTTGTTTGTTTATTATGGCTCCACCAGCCTGTAAAACGGTTGAGGTCTTTTTTAAAAGCATGCCTTTCGTGCACGAAACATCCGGCTAAACTGCCGGGACCTGAATTTAAGTACTTGTAAGTACACCAAATTGCAAAATCTGCACCGCTTTTATGTAATTCCAGCGAAACATTTCCGGCGCCATGAGCACAATCGAATCCCACCATACATCCATATTTATGGCCTAATTCTGTGATTTTTTTTAGATCAAAATATTGCCCGGTATAATAATTCACACCACCTAACATTATAAGTGCAATTTCATCTCCAGAGGCTTTTAATATTGCCTCGAGATCTTCAATGCGCGCTAATTCTTCACCTTCGCGTGAAGACCACAGTACGAGCCCATCCTTATCATCAAAACCATGGTGACGTAATTGTGATTCTACAGCATATTTATCGGAAGGAAAGGCGTCTCCTTCTATAAGAATTTTATAACGGGATTTCGTTGGCTTGTAAAACGAAACCATCATAAAATGAAGATTGGCCGTTAAGGTATTCATAACAATTACTTCTATAGGCTTGGCACCTACCAATTTTGCCATATTGGGCGTAAGTAATTCGTGATAATTTAACCACGGATTTTTAGCATGGGTATGACCTTCGACGCCTAAATTGGCCCAATCTAAAAGTTCTTGTTCTAGATATGCTTTTGTCGTTTTGGGTTGTAGGCCCAAAGAATTGCCACATAGATAAATTAATTCGTTTCCATTTTTGTCTTTTGGAATATGAAATTTATCACGATAACCAGAAAGTTGGTCTAATTCATCTTCAAGTTTAGCAAAGCTCAGCGTGGTATTATAAGTTAACAATCTTTAAAATTTTGGTTATTCACAAAAATAGGAATTTAAATAGTTTTAATTTGTTAATTGAATAGTTAGTATAAAATATTATTTTCGGCATTTATTTTCATCAAATGAAAGCACTACAATTGATCTTTTCCAAAGGTAGGTATTTTGCACCTGCCTTGGTATTTGCATCTATAAATGTGTTGTTTGGCACCTGGGCAATTTACATACCAAGAATAAAATCTACTTTGCAAATCGATGAAGGGCAATTAGGTATTGCTATTTTTTGCATGGCATTAGGTACTTTAACCATGTTATTTTTAGCTCCAAGGATTATTAGAATATTTGGAGTAGGGAAAGTGACAGGATTTGGAATTATGTTCTTTCTGTTTTCTTTTATACTTCCATTCATGGCAGATCAATACTTATGGTTATGTGCCGGAATGTATTTGGTCGGTGCTACTTCGGGTATTACAGATATCGCGATGAACACCTTGGTAACTGAAATTGAAAAGGAAGATCAAATTCATATCATGTCTTCCAATCA
>CBDUPN010000277.1:0-1762 GCA_965369125.1 uncultured Aureibaculum sp.
TCTAAGAAATCTGCTACACGACCTGCTTTCGCTAATTCTTCATTATATTCATCAGCTTTTCCTGGAATTTTCACGCCTTTCCAAAATTCTTTTCTGAGTTCTGCAATCTCACTGATAGCTTCTTTTAAATCTTTTGCATTTCGAGACATTCCACATTTGTTCCACATAATTTTCCCTAAACGTTTGTGAAAATAGTCTACAGAATGAGTACCCTTGTTATTTATTAACTTATCAATTTTAGCCCTTACTTCATTTTCCGCCTCATCAAACTCAGGACTATCTGTAGGGATTTTACCGGTTCTAATATCATCGGCCAAATAATCTCCTATGGTATAAGGCAGTACAAAATAACCATCCGCTAGGCCTTGCATTAAAGCAGAAGCACCCAGTCGGTTCGCACCATGGTCAGAAAAGTTTGCTTCGCCTATACAATACAAACCAGGTACGGTTGTCATTAAATTATAATCGACCCAAATTCCACCCATGGTATAGTGAACCGCAGGATAGATCATCATAGGAGTTTCATATGGATTTTGGTCAATAATTTTCTCATACATTTGGAATAAATTTCCATATTTACTCTTAATGATTTCTTTTCCTAATTTGGTAACTAACTCTTTGTCATTTTCATCCAAGCCTTTAATATGAGCCTGTTCCTTACCATATCTATTTATGGCAAAGGCAAAATCTAAATACACAGCCTCACCGGTTGCGTTGACACCAAAACCGGCATCACAACGTTCTTTTGCTGCTCGGGAAGCAACATCACGAGGAACCAGATTTCCAAATGCAGGATATCGGCGCTCTAAGAAATAATCCCTATTCTCTTCGGGTATTTGTGTAGGTTTTAATTTACCCTCTTGAATGGCCTTCGCATCGTCTAAATGTTTTGGTACCCAAATCCTGCCATCATTACGCAGAGATTCTGACATTAATGTCAATTTTGATTGATGGTCTCCGGATACAGGAATACATGTTGGATGAATTTGCGTAAAACATGGATTCGCAAAGAATGCACCACGTTTATGGGCTTTCCAGGCAGCCGTAACATTACTACCCATGGCATAAGTCGATAAATAAAAGGCATTTCCATACCCACCGGTTCCCAAAACGACGGCATGAGCAGAATGCCGCTCAATTTCGCCCGTAACCAAGTTTCTTGCAATAATACCTCTTGCTTTACCATCAACAACCACTATGTCTAACATTTCATGACGGTTATACATTTTGATCTTACCACGTCCTATTTGACGGTTCATAGCTGCGTATGCCCCTAACAATAATTGCTGACCTGTTTGACCTTTTGCATAAAAAGTTCGTGAAACCAATACACCACCAAAAGAACGGTTATCCAGCAATCCGCCATAATCACGAGCAAAAGGAACCCCTTGTGCTACGCATTGATCGATAATATTTGTGGAAACTTCCGCCAAGCGATGAACGTTAGCTTCGCGTGAACGATAATCACCTCCTTTTACAGTGTCATAGAATAATCTATACGTTGAATCTCCGTCACCTTGATAGTTCTTAGCAGCATTAATTCCACCTTGGGCGGCAATGGAGTGTGCTCTACGTGGAGAATCTTGAAAACAGAATGCTTTAACGTTATATCCCAATTCTGCTAATGTTGCAGCGGCAGAACCTCCGGCTAATCCGGTACCTACGATTATAATATCTATATTACGCTTATTAGCAGGGTTTACTAAGTTAATTTTGTCTTTATAGGTTGTCCATTTATCTTTAATTGGACCTTCTGGTATTT
>CBDUPN010000278.1:0-1708 GCA_965369125.1 uncultured Aureibaculum sp.
CTGGCATTATTATGTGCTATCATATTACGCGTACTCACAATGATTCCTTTTGCCGGGATATTACTTTCTGTGGTCATCCTTTCAATTACCTATGGGGCATTGACTTTGAAGGTAATTCAATCAAAAAAACAGTTAGTCAAAAATTAATACCATGAAGATAGAACATCCAAACATCAGTATTTTAAAGAGGTTCAACCCTGCAAATCCGAATTCTTTGTCTGGGGTGTTAGCCGAAGATTTCGTTTGGCATTATATGAATCCAAACCTGCCCGACCTAGAAGGAGACTATTTCGGGCTCTCTGGTTTGACGGACTTCTTCCAAAAAATAGCAGGTCGTACCCGTGGTTCCTTTAAAGTTAATCCCATATCCATCATCCCTATGGGAGATGAAATAATCATCACACACGTTAAAGACAGGTTGTCACTGGAGGGCAAACCTCTGGAGATCGATGCTGTTGTTGTGTGGTGTATTATTGATGGTTTGATAAAAGAAGCCTGGGACATACCTATTATTCATACTGCAAAAATGATAAAACCTGTAAAAGAAAAACTATGAAAATAGTGGAGGTTACACCTGATAATGCGTTAAAAGAAACTTTCTTCTGCATAAAGGACACCAAAAGACAAGGATTTGAAGATAAGCTGAAGTGGTTTGAAAGGAGTTTCAAAGAAGGCCTAAAAATAAAGATCCTTAAAAATGATGGGGACAAAAAGATTGGGTTTATCGAATTTGTTCCAGCGGCAAGAGCATGGAGGCCAATAGATGCTGACAATTATATGTTTATACATTGTACTTATATATACTCCAAAAAGGATCGGAGTATGGGTTATGGTTCAATACTTCTTGAAGATGCCGAAAAAGAAGCAAAAGCGAAAGGACTGGATGGGCTTTGCGTCATGACAAGTACAGGTGGTTGGCTAGCCAATAAAACCCTTTTTGAGAAAAATGGCTTTGAGCAAATTGAAGTAAAAGACAGGTTTGAATTACTTTCAAAAACATGGAACAGCAACGCTAAAAAACCTAAATTCCATCATTGGACCAACCAACAAAAAAAGTATAAAGGATGGCATTTACTTTATGCAGACCAATGTCCTTGGCACGAAAAGTCTGTTGCGGCAATATTAAACGTCGCAATAGATTACGGTGTAGATCTAAAAGTGTCGAAAATAAACACCGTAGAAGAAGCAAAAATGGCCCCTTCGGGTTTTGGGGTTTTCAACCTGTTGCGTGATGGCAAATTATTAGAAGACCATTATTTAAGCGCAACACGTTTCAGAAATATTTTAAAAAAAGAACTCAATATGGCAAAATAAAAAGAAACTTATTTTTTGTTTAAATCTCTTTAAAATCATTCTTGATCATGAAATATAATACTATAGTTATCGGAGGAGGTTTAGCCGGATTAACTGCCGGAGCCACCTTATCAAAATTTGGAAAAAAGGTTCTACTATTAGATCAGCACCACAAACCTGGTGGCTGTGCAAGCACATTTAAGCGCGGAGATTTCATCATTGAAGTTGGCCTCCATGAAATGTGTGGTTTCGAAAAAGATGGGTCAATAAAGCGAATATTCAACATGTTGGAAGTCGATCAAGAAGTTGAATTTATACAAGTACCAGAACTATATGCTGTGCATTCAGACAACGGAAAATTCGTATTTCCGCATACCTTTAAAGCTGCAAGCAAGGCATTAATCGACAAATACCC
>CBDUPN010000279.1:0-1708 GCA_965369125.1 uncultured Aureibaculum sp.
GTCCCTAACACTTTGTTTTTATCCCAGCCTTTTTGTTCCATGATGTCAATTTCACCACATGTTGGCCAACTAACCTGGTCGAAGTTAGCCCCTAACATCCAAATAGCTGGCCATGTGCCTGCTGATGCCGGTAATTTCGCCCTTACTTCCACAGTACCATATGTAAATTCGAATAAGTTTTCTGATTTAATACGAGCAGAAGTATAGCCCCCAGAACCATCTGATTTTGCTATTATTTTAAGCACACCATCTTCTACAATTACATTCGCTGGGCTATTGGTATACGTTTGAAGCTCATTATTCCCCCAGCCATTTGTTCCAGTTCCTATATCATAGGTCCAATTCATTGAATTAGGAGCACCATTTTCAAAAAACTCATCAGCCCAGCTTGGAGGTGTTCCATTATAAAATGCTACTGGAACTGTATTAATTTTATTTATTGAATTGTTGGTACTGGAATATGCTATAACTTTTATTTCATGGTTCTCAACACCCTCGATATTATTAAAGATGTATTGATAAGTTCCATTTGCACTTTGTTGCTCTGTCTTATTATCTATGATAAATCCGTACTTTACTGCATTGCTTGCGGTTGCCGTAAAATTAACAACACCCGAGCCGTCACCGTAAAGATTATTACCATCCTTTCCTATAACATTTACATTAACAGATAAATTAGAAGGGATAATATCTCCCGGATCAACTATGGGGTCTTCATTACTACCGCTACAAGAAATGGCAGCCATGCACAAAAAACATGAAAAAATAATTATACTATATTTAATTGAATTGATCATTTAGACATTAAACTATATTTACTTAAATAAATAAAAATTTTAATGAAGGAGTTCAAATCGAACTCCTTCATTTTTAATTACATTTACTCGGCTACAAGAATAAACCACCAGTCGAATTGATTATTACCATCGGTGCTTCTCAAAACCATTTCATTAGCTGAACGACTAAATATTTCATATTTATGATTTCCACCGATATAATAACCCATAAAGGCTGTTCCTGTTAAGCTTAGCGTTTCTACTCCGCTGGGTGCAGATAATGCCCATTGAGCGGTATAATCGCTGAATGGATAGTTTATAATATCATCCCCTTCTTCAGTCCCACCCGGGCCGGCTAATTCATCAATTAAATTCTTACGTCCGAAAACAGTTCCTTCTGTGTTCACATCGGGGTCATCATTTGTGTTGTCTGTAATGTGTGTAAATGTACCATCTTCAGTGAATATATATCGGTCATCATACATTCCTCGATCAGCCTTTTCATTAATACCAGCTGAGTACCATTCGGTTGGTACTGTTCCTCCAACAGGTCCTAAGCCAAAATGGCCAGGAGCTTCGGCTTTAATTCTCCATGTTCTTGATCCATCTGCGAGCAGCATTTCTAATAGATCTGCTGGCGGTTCATACAAAGTTAACACTTCCACCTCTATAGTTTTGGTGGTAGATATACCTCCTGTTCCGAATGCCATCACAGTAACGGTATAGGTATTTAAACCGGTAACCGAAAAATCATAGGTTTTATTTCCACTAAGAACAGCCTCTGTTACTCCATTATATATAAATTGATAGGAGATCACATTATCACCAGAAGCAACGAACTTTACGGTACCACTACCCAGTCCTGGAGCAGCGGTTTCCACCCCGTCATCTAAATAGATCACATCTATTTGAATGTTAGAAGGTGTTATTAA
>CBDUPN010000280.1:0-1697 GCA_965369125.1 uncultured Aureibaculum sp.
ACATTTGTGAGTAATTTTAAAATTCTAATAATTTCCTGTTGTTCATCATACAATAAATTTTGTAGTTCCCGGCTATATTTTAAGGTAGCTTCGGGAGCGATATAAACAATACTACCGGTTTTAGAATTTCCTAAAAGTGAACCCTTTACTTTGCGCCTATGCATGGAAAGTACCGCCAATACACGTTGATTGTCAACAATAGATTCTCTTATATCGTCTAAGTAGCCTTGACCTGCGTTATAATTTAATGCTTTCGTAAAACTGGAAGATATCAAAGACCGAATCGAATTTATTTCTTTTCGGATGTTTTTTAATTCGGGGGTTGCCTTATCATCTACCTCCCCATATTGGTTGATGTATTTGCCAATGCTTTCGCTGATGGATTTATTGTATTCTATCAATTCAGAATGTTCGAACAAAGAAGGGTAATATTCTTTAAATTTTTTAAAGAATTTTTTTAATATCCCAACTGTATTTGACAAGCTTGCAATTTTTTGAAACGATATCGCTTCTAAGAAACTATCTTCAATTCCCAATAAATGAATTTCCTTGGTTATCGCATCAAAATGATGATTTGGGATCTTGTTTTCATTCTCAAATGAAGCCAGATATTCATTGGTTTGTTGTAATTGTTGGTGAAGTTGATCCCTTTTTATAATTGGTTCAATCGAGAGTACAGCCTGCTTGCCTAAATCAGAATGGCAATATTCTGCTATTCTATTTAACACGATGTCGAATTCTAAATCGTTAAGCGTCTTTTTGGATATTTTACTACTCAAAATTGTATCTTTGATTGCTACTGCAAATTAACTATTTTTTAATGAGTAATATGGATGTAAAGATTGCAGAAAGTTGGAAGACAATTTTAAAACAAGAGTTTACTAAAGAATATTTCAAAAATTTAACCGCTTTCGTTAAGAACGAGTACCAACAATATCAATGTTATCCTAAAGGGAGTGAAATTTTTGCTGCATTCGATTTTTGTTCTTTTGATGATCTTAAGGTGGTAATTATCGGTCAAGACCCTTACCATGGGGTTTCACAAGCAAATGGATTATGTTTTTCTGTCAATGATAATATTGGCATGCCCCCTTCATTGCAGAATATTTTTAAAGAAATTGAAACAGATTTAGGCAAACCCATGCCGTCAAATGGCAATCTGGAGCGATGGGCCAGGCAAGGAGTGCTGCTTTTAAATGCTACGCTTACAGTAAGGGCTCATCAAGCAGCTTCTCACCAAAAGAAAGGATGGGAAACATTTACGGATGCTGTTATTTCTCAAATCTCATCAAAAAAACAAGATGTGGTGTTTTTGTTATGGGGAGGCTATGCAAAAAAAAAGGGAGCTGTAATAGATAAGCACAGGCATTATGTACTCACCAGCGGCCACCCGTCACCTTTAAGTGCGAATAGGGGCCTGTGGTTTGGGAATAGGCATTTTAGTAAAACAAATACCTTCTTAGAGAGCAAAGGTTTAGCTGCAATAGAATGGTAATTAAGCGCTCAATTTCTTGCATTATTTACATATCTTTACAGTATGATAAAAGATACTAAATTAGCCGTATTAATAGATGGTGATAATATACCTGCGAAGTATATTAAAGAAATGATGCAGGAAATCACAAAATATGGAACTCCAACCATTAGGCGTATTTATGGTGATTGGACAAAACCTTATTTGGCAAAATGGAAGAATG
>CBDUPN010000281.1:0-1693 GCA_965369125.1 uncultured Aureibaculum sp.
GGAGCGCGCATCTATGACGGACCTGATGAGGTACACAAGTCGGCATTGGCAAGAAAGATCCTTAAAAATTATGGATTAGATACGAGACATAGATGAATAGTGCTATAGACAATCCAAAAGAAATCCGGAAAGGAGAAGAGCTCGATGAACATCAATTAGTCTCTTATTTAAAAAGTAATCTAACCGATTTTTCTGATCTTATTCAGATCAAACAATTCCCGAGTGGGTTTTCAAATCTAACTTATCTGATCTGCAGCGAAAAAACTGAGTATGTTTTGCGCAAACCACCCCTAGGCGCCAATATTAAATCAGCGCATGATATGAGCCGGGAATTTAAGGTATTAAGTTTGTTAGAACCGGTTTATAAGAAGATACCGAAACCAATTCTGTTTTGTGAAGATGAAACTATATTAGGAGCGCCTTTTTATTTGATGGAAAGGGTGAAGGGCATTATTTTGAGAAACCGCATTCCAAAAGGAATTGAGCTTACAAGCGATCACTTTAAGAAGTTATCTAATCAGGCAATTGAAAATTTAGTTGATCTACACAATCTCGAGCTAGAAAGATCAAATTTAATTTCATTGGGGAAACCCGAAGGTTATGTAAAACGACAGGTTGAGGGATGGGTCAAACGATATTTCAAGGCAGAAACCGATGAGATAAGATCTATGAATATGGTTTCGGAATGGATGAAGGGTAATTTACCAACAATTGAAAACGTAGCCTTTATTCATAACGACTATAAGTATGATAATTTGGTGTTGGATGCAAATTCACTCGAAATTAAAGCTGTTTTAGATTGGGAAATGTCAACTGTGGGAGACCCCTTAATGGATTTAGGGACTTCTTTGGCCTATTGGGTAGAGAATGATGAAAACCCGGCTTTACAGCAATTTAATTTGACTTGGGCAAAAGGTAATTTAACAAGGCAGGAGGTAATCGAAAAATATGCCAATCTTAGACATATTAAGATTGAAGATGTTCTTTTTTATTATGTTTTCGGATGTTTTAAATTAGGTGTTATAGCCCAACAAATATATGCGCGTTACCAAAAAGGATTCACTAAAGATGAGAGGTTTTCCGGATTGATCTATGTCGTTAAAGCTTGTGCGATGAATGCATCAAATGCCATAAAATATAATAGGATCAATAATTTTTATTAAGCAATGAAGAATTTAAAAGATATTAAAAATATACTGATCCTGGGTAGCGGTACTTTGGGATTACGAATAGGATTAGTTAGTGCGATAAATGGTTATAAGGTTACTATTTATGATATAAGAGAAGAAGCTTTTGAACAGGCAAAAAAAATTCAAACCCAGATATTAAAAACCTTGTTAAAAGAAAAGATCATTTCAGAAAAGGCGGCCCAACGGGCTATTTTAAATCAAACTTTCACTACAGATGCTGAGAAAGCTGCAAAAAATGCCGATCTGGTGAGTGAATCTGTCACCGAAAATCTAGAATTAAAGAAAAAGGTATGGCAACAATTTGGTGCATTATGTCCGGCGCATACCATTTTTACAACCAATACGTCTTCCTTATTACCCTCGCTTTTTGCAGAGGAAACCGGAAGGCCGGAACGCTTTTGTGCCCTGCACTTCCATGACGTTTTTTTTGCCAATGTGGTTGATATTATGCCCAACCCTAAAACAGAACCCTGGATAATAGATTTACTCAAAGATTATGGTGA
>CBDUPN010000282.1:0-1693 GCA_965369125.1 uncultured Aureibaculum sp.
TACTGTGATACTATAGTTATTTTTAATTCAAACTTCTTATCATGAATTCAAGAAAAACGGACCTGCTAAAAGCCAGGCCATTTATTGAATCGGCTCTCATAACTTCTAATATGTCTGATGACGAGCGTTTCCAAAATCAAACGTTGCGACCCATAATTAAATTACAGAATAACTTATTGGTCGCTGTATTTAAAAATTACGTTAGAAAATATAAAAATGTTTTCTATGACCTGTCGGTAGATCTTAAAATGCATTATGTTGAAAACGCCATTCAAAAAGATATGAAGTTTAGAAACTCTTTAAAAGGAATGGTAATTGGGCAGTTTACTGTTGAAGAATATGCGATCTATATTCAAAATTCTTCTGCTCTAAATAAACGAATGATGAACTTAGTCATTGAGCGTTTGAAAGATCAGATTCAGTTATTTGAACTTGAATTGAGCATTGAATAGGCGTGATTAATAATAAAATATAATTTATTTAATCAAAGAAACGCCGTTAAGATCTGTTGTTAAAACATCGCTCATATAATCGAAATATGGTCGAATTGTTTTAAAAGCATCATCTATTTTATTCAAAAATTCTGCAGATACGACTTCTTTATCATCAAACTTTTTAGTGAAAATATATTGCTTTTTCCTTATAAGGTCAATGGCTGGATGCTCTTTATCAAATCCTTTTGGTGCCGTTTTAAGTTCATCTCCCACAAAATCGCCCCATATTTCCTTAAATTTCTTTGTTGAGATTATTTTTCTAATTTGTGAATCATCTATTTCAAATTCTTTTCTAATCCTGAACAGATCTTCTTTATTGGGCTCCCAAAAACCCGTTGCTATAAAAGAGTCTCCCGGCGAAATATGCAAATAATAACCACCGCGTAGGCTTGGTTTTTTTCTGTGAAACGATCCACCGAAATGTGTTTTATAAGGTGTCTTATCTTTTGAAAATCGAATATCCCTATAGATGCGAAACATTTTTAATTTATCGACATCATCATGTTTTTTTAAATTTTCAAGAACTGTATTGTAAAAGTTTTTAATGTCAGTTTCCAATGATTTGAATTCGTCTTTGTGACCATTGAACCATTCCCTGTTATTATTCTTTTCTAGACTTTTAAAAAAGTCAAATGTTTTTTGAGGTACTGAAATTGCCATGTCGTTCTAAAATTATTTACTCAAAGATAGAAAAGTTTTAATATTGACAGATTTGAGATATTCGGTTAAATTTTATACATTGTAATCATAAATCCCTGTTAACCCAATTAATACGAACTAAATCTTTAATTTATGACAGAAAAATCAACTATAAAACCACCTATGTGGTTTTGGATAATAGGCGTTCTTGCACTTATCTGGAACGGAATGGGAGTAAATGCATATTTACAGCAAGCTTATAATACCGAAAGTTTTCAGGCCATGTACAATGCCGAACAACTGGAATTGATCAATAATACTCCGGCATGGGCGACAGCAGCTTTTGCAATTGCTGTTTTCGCCGGATTTTTAGGATGTGTAGGCTTATTGCTTAGAAAAAAATGGGCAAAATCAATATTATTGCTTTCGCTGCTTGGTATCTTAGTCCAAATGATCTATAATTTTTTCATTAGTAAAGATATGGAAGTTTATGGCCCGGAGGCTTATATAATGCCTTCTATGGTTATAGTGGTTGGCTTTTTATTGGTTTGGTTTGCCAA
>CBDUPN010000283.1:0-1670 GCA_965369125.1 uncultured Aureibaculum sp.
GCCATAATATGCGGATTGATACGAATACAAACGGGTGTCTCGGGATATTTTTGTCCGAATTGTTCCAATATTGAAATATTATCAATATTGATATGCACTCCAAGATCTCGCGCTTGTTCTATTTCTTCCAAAGAAACTCCATTAGGGGTAAAGATGATATCATTTGGATCAAAACCAGCCTTCAATCCCAGCTGCACTTCCTGAACAGAAACGGTATCCAATCCCGCTTCCAGATCTTTAAATACCTTTAAAATATTGATATTAGACAATGCTTTTACAGCGTAATTGATTTTGAGGTTTTTTACCTTGGAAAATGCCTGTGTAATGCGTTTGTACTGTGATGTAATTTTTCCGGCATCATAAACATATAAAGGCGTGTCGTATTTCTTAGCTAATGACAATAGCAATTCTCTATTCATAAAATTCCCAATTATAAGCGGCTAAAATATATAAGACTTTAGAAAACAGCCATGTTTTTTTCAAATAATAACAGATTATCACAATTTGTGAATATTTATAACCACAACGAATGACTATTTATATTTTTTAACGGCCGTTTTTTCAGCGATTTTAACAATTACATCTATGGCTTTTTGCATTGATTCGACAGGCACATATTCATAACGTCCATGAAAATTGAGTCCACCTGCAAAGATATTAGGGCATGGCAATCCTTTATAAGATAATTGAGAACCATCTGTTCCGCCACGTATGGCTTTAATGATAGGTTTAATGCCTAGATCTTTCATGGCTTCTTCGGCAATATCAACAATATGCATTACGGGTTCTACTTTTTCACGCATGTTATAATATTGATCTTTTAGTTCGACTTCTATAAGGTCGTTACCTAATTTTTTATTAATTGAATTCGCTGCTTGTTGGAAATCCTCTTTGCGCTTTTTAAATAGTTTCATATCATGATCCCTGATGATATACTGCAACTCCGTCTTTTCGACCGCTCCCTTCATCCCATATAAATGAAAAAAACCTTCATAACCTTCTGTTTCCTGTGGTATTTCATTTTTAGGCAGGGAAGCGATAAATTCATTCGCTATAAGCATAGAATTGATCATCTTTCCCTTTGCATATCCCGGATGAACAATCTTGCCATTTACGGTTACTTTAGCTCCAGCGGCATTAAAATTTTCATATTCCAATTCTCCTACAAGGCTACCATCCATGGTATATGCCCATTCGGCTCCAAACTTTTCTACATCAAACTTATGTGCACCTTTGCCCACTTCTTCATCAGGCGTAAAGGCTATTCTAATTTTTCCATGTTTAATTTCCGGATGTTGGATTAGGTATTCCATGGCAGTAACTATTTCTGTTATTCCCGCTTTATCGTCCGCGCCTAATAGGGTAGTACCGTCGGTAGTGATGAGCGTTTGCCCCTTATAAAGCAGCAAATCTTCGAAATAATCAGGAGATAACACAACATTGTCTTTTTTGTTCAATACAATATCCTTGCCGTCATAATTTTTGTGGATCTGGGGGTTAACATTCGTTCCTGAATAATCCGGACTTGTATCTATATGTGCAATAAAGCCAATGGTAGGTACTTCATGGCTTACATTACTAGGTAGAGTTGCCATAATATAGCAATTGTCGTCTAAAGTAACATCTTTCATTCCAATGGACTTTAGGTCGTCTACCAATATTTTAGCAAG
>CBDUPN010000284.1:0-1669 GCA_965369125.1 uncultured Aureibaculum sp.
ATTATCTTTTTGCCTTTTATTTTGTCTGCATCAAAAGCATGTAGTGGCTGTCCTAATTCATGCAACACATAGTTTGTAATATCGACCACATTATTAATAGGTGTTAAACCAATCGCTTTTAACCTTTCCTGAAGCCATTTTGGAGATTCTTCAATCTTGAGATCTGTAATGGTCACCCCGGCATATCTCGGTACCTGTGAACTATCTTCAACTTCTACATCAATTTTAAGGGTTCGTTCATCTACATGGAAATTACTAACCGAAGGTGTTATTAATTCAATATCCATATCTTGTTGTAATAGTCCTGCCCTAAGATCGCGAGCAACGCCAAAATGGCTCATGGCATCGGCCCTATTAGGCGTTAAACCAATTTCGAAAACTTCATCGGAGTTAATATCGAAAACTTGCGAGGCAGGTTTTCCAATCTTAGTTTTGCTATCCAGTACTAAAATACCTTCATGATCAGTACCCAAACCAAGTTCATCTTCTGCACAGATCATCCCATGGCTTTCTTCTCCTCTGATATTACCTTTTTTTATTAAAAATTCTTTTCCATCACCATCGTACAATTTGGTGCCAATGGTAGCTACAGGAACTTTTTGGCCAACAGCAACATTTGGGGCGCCACAAACTATTTGAACAGGCTCACCATTTCCTAAGTCTACTGTCGTGACCTTTAGCCTATCTGCATTGGGATGTTTTATACAAGTCAGAACTTCTCCAACAATAATACCTTTTAAGCCTCCTTTTACCGACTCAACGGTCTCAATCCCTTCTACTTCCAGGCCTAAATCGGTTAAAATTTCTGCAACTTTTTCAGCTTCTAAATCAATATCTAAAAATTGTTTTAACCAATTGTACGAAATCTTCATCTAAAATTCTCTTTTTTTGAATGCACAAAGATAATCATTACATTTAAGTGGGCATACTACCATTTTAACAATTTTTCAACGCTTAATTTTCTTCTTTATTAAAAAATATTGCATCAATTTGTCACTTGTGTAATCTCTAATATTTTTATACTTTGCAATAACTCAAAACAAAAATATATGGCCCTCGAAATTACCCGTCTTTTTGATTTCCCATACTATCAATTAGAAACTTATAATCTAGATGCTGCTTTAGTAACTAAATATAACGGAGAATGGATAAAAACTTCTACGCAAGAATATATTGATAAAGCGAATGCATTAAGCCGAGCACTGTTAAGATTGGGAATCAAAAAAAATGATAAGATTGCCATTATTTCTTCAACCAATAGAACCGAATGGAATATTGTAGATATTGGAGTACTGCAAACCGGCGCCCAAACAATTCCTATTTATCCAACCATTAGTGCCGAAGATTACGATTACGTGCTGAATCATTCGGAAGCTATTTATTGCTTTGTTTCTGATGATGAAGTATTAAAAAAAGTAAATAAAGTAAAAGATAAAACAAAACTTAAAGAGGTTTATTCTTTCGACAATATTAAAGATTGTAAGCACTATTCGGAGCTTCTTTCCTCAGGTGAAGACATGAGCAATCAATCTGCCTTAGATCAAAGAAAGAGTGAAGTTTTACCAAATGATCTAGCAACCATAATTTACACTTCAGGTACCACCGGAAATCCTAAAGGAGTAATGCTTTCACATCGTAATATTGTGAGCAACACCTTAGACAGTGAACC
>CBDUPN010000285.1:0-1663 GCA_965369125.1 uncultured Aureibaculum sp.
AAGAAAATAAAGCGGTGGTTAAGTTTTTAAAATAATGGCTGAGCATAATGAACTATTTAAAAATGTTGTCATTCTGAACGAATCCCGAGTAATCGGGAGTAGTGAAGAATCTCTTAATATCGATCGTATTATTTTTAGTTTAAGAAGGATTACCATTAAATGAGAACTATTGGCACACATAATTATTATGTATATATTTTAACAAACAAAACAAAGACCGTAATGTACACTGGTGTAACTAATGATCTAAAAAGAAGAATTCTATTTCATAAAGAAAACACCAATATGAACAGGAAAGCTTTTACTTCAAAATATAAATGTTTTTATTTGATTTATTATGAATGTTTTAACTTTATAAAGGATGCTATCAGAAGAGAAAAACAAATCAAAGGGTGGTTAAGAATTAAAAAAGAAAAATTAGTCGAAGAGTTTAATCCTGATTGGAAATTTTTAAATAATGAGATTTAAAGATTCTTCGTTGCACTCAGAATGACAAGAACAAATGGCTGAGCATAATGAACTAGGTAAAAAAGGAGAACAATTAGCCATCAATATTTTGGTTAAAAAAGGGTATACAATTCTTGATAAAAATTGGCGATATCAAAAAGCCGAAATTGATATTATTGCACAAAAAAAAGATACTTTGGCGGTGGTTGAGGTTAAAACAAGATCTAGTATAGATTTCGGCAATCCTCAGGATTTTGTGAATCCCAAGAAAATTAAATTACTGGTTTCGGCCATAGATGAATATATTATATCTAAAGACCTAGATGTTAATGTTCGTTTCGACATTATTGCCATAGTTAGAGAGGGAAACAATTTCACAATAGAGCATTTAGAAGATGCTTTTTATCATTTTTAGTTTTTTAAATGTTTTTCAAAAAACATTTTCAATTCATCGACATCATCCGGTTTTGCCAGCACTTTTTTCTTAGCATCTAACACAAAGAAAGTGGGGGTAGCATTTACACCATAATCAATGGCATAGGTATTCTCCCATTTATTTGCGCCATAGATATTGATGAATTTAGGATACTTTGTTATTTCTTCTTGCCATCCTGTTTTACTTTCATCATCTTCTAAGCCTACCGCAATTACTTGCGTATGTTGATTGTTTTTTAAATAATCATGCAATACAGGCATTTCTTTTAAACAGTGCGAGCAGGTAGAGCTCCAAAAAACTACAATGTAAAAGTTAGCATTATCTAAACTATAAAGATCTTTAGTGGTATTGTTTTGTGTCCAGGAAATATTCGGCACCAACATGCCAACCGCCGTTTTTAATTGAAATTTAATTTCATTAATAAATGGAACATCTTGAAAATCTCTTGGTAATTGGAGATATTGATTGATAAGAAAATTTACCATTTCGATATTTTCCTGCTGTGCGAAAGTATACAATAATCCTTCTTCAATATCCTTAGCCAGGCTATCATTTGAACTTATTCTGTTCAAAACATTTGTGATGGCCTCTTTCTGTAATTTATTCAAGGTTACGTTGTCTTCCGAAGTATTTAAATAAAAAATATAATCGTTGATCTTATCATTAATGAAGGTAGAGTTTAATAAGACCGGGTTATTCAAATCTAAAAAATCAAAAAAATGAACTTTCATTTCTTCAAGATAGACCATAGGCTCAGAAATTGGTTTTGCCGAATTATAC
>CBDUPN010000286.1:0-1656 GCA_965369125.1 uncultured Aureibaculum sp.
CCGGCATTTTCTACATCTTTAATGATCTGATGCCATTCTTTTTTACTTTCTACCATAAGCGAGGCGATCACGGCATGATCTGGAAAATATTTTTTTACCTCTTCGATCTCTCGGAGGTTATCGGCAAGGGGTCTGTCGGTGATCAATTCGATATTATTAAATCCCATCATACGGGTATCGCGGTAATTTACTGCCCCATACCTACTAGACACATTCACAACGGGTACGCCCAATGTTTTCCATACAGCACCACCCCAGCCAGCTTCGAAAGCTTTCATGATCTGGTAACCTGAATTCGTAGGTGGCGCAGAAGCCAGCCAAAACGGATTAGGTGCTTTGATACCTGCAAAATTTATAGAAAGATCTGCCATAATTTTATTTTTTAGTTAACCATTGGTGAATACCCTGTGCTGCCATTTTACCTTCAAAAGCGGCATTTACCACTTCGGCACCCCCATTAACGGCATCGCCACCGGCGAAATACTTTTTATTTGAGGTTTGATAGGTTTCTTTGTCGACCAAAACGCGTGTTTTGGCATCAAGGTCTATTCCATCAAGCAGGGCATAGAAATCCCCCTGTTTTGCTTGTCCGGTAGCTTTGATCACCAGATCACAGCGCACTATGAAAACATCGTTATGCCTGGTTTGTAATTTACCATCAACCATTTCTGTCTTGGCGAATTTTACCCCTTCTGCCTTGTCTTTACCAACGATTTCGAGGGGTGTAACATTAAAGAGGCTGTCAACCCCTGAACTGATGGCCAGGTCGTATTCAAATCCGTAAGCACCCATTTCCTTTTTAGACCTTCTATAGGCCAATACGGTTTTTCTGGCGCCCATTCTGGCCGATTCTGAAGCGGCATCCATAGCGGTATTCCCACCACCGATCACCAGTACTTTATTCGGCACTTTTACCTTATGATGGTTCATGCGAAGGTCTTCGATAAATTCAACAGCACCGATCACCCCTTTTTTATCTTCACCTTCAAGATTTAAAGAAGCTGTTTTTCCCAATCCTACCCCAATAAAAATTGCCTCATATTCTTTCTCGAGTTTTTTTAACTGTTCCTTAGTGTTGATGACTGTATTATATGTAATGGAAAAGTCCAATTGGTCTTGCAGGTATTGTATTTCTTTAAGTACTTCTTCATTGGTAATTTTATAGGGGGCAATGCCATATACGGTTAAACCGGAAGGCTTATCTTTTGCTTCAAAAATATCGACCCCATAACCCATAGTTCTCAGTTCGCATGCACAGGCAATTCCCGCCGGACCCGCACCGATAATGGCTATTTTTTTACCATTGCTCTCGCCGGGTTTAAAAATTTCTTTATTGGTGTTGATCACCTTACTGGTAGCATAGTTTTGTAATCGACCAATTTGTATTGGAGGTACATCCTGATGGTTATACACACAAGCACCTTCGCAAAGAACACCGGTTGGACATACTACGCCACAGGCATTTCCAAGCCAGTTGGCATCGAAAATGGTTTTGGCAGCACCCACGGTATTTTTGGTTTGTATTTGTTTGATAAAAAGCGGAATATCGATATGCGTAGGACATGCCTGAATGCAAGGGGCATCATAGCAAAATAAACAGCGTGAACTTTCATAATACGCTTCGGTATCGTTCATCAAGGGTTTTTTCTGCTTGAA
>CBDUPN010000287.1:0-1656 GCA_965369125.1 uncultured Aureibaculum sp.
CCCGAAATAAAAGAGATAGAAACGGGCATGTTACACGTTTTTATAAAGCATACTTCTGCCAGTTTAACCATTAACGAAAATGCAGACGCAAGTGTACGTACAGATTTCGAAAGCCACTTTAATAAAATGGTACCAGAAAATGCGCCCTATTATATACATACTTACGAAGGCCCAGACGATATGCCCGCGCATATTAAATCATCTTTAATGGGAGCATCGGTGCAAATACCCATAAGTTCAGGCCGCTTAAATCTGGGTACCTGGCAGGGTATCTACCTTTGCGAACACCGCAACCACGGCGGGGCACGGTCGATTGTTATAACCGCTTTCGGAAATTAATTCTTAGATCGCAGCAATTGTTCTAGTATCATTTCTACGCCTTCCTCATCATTGCTTTTTGTTAAATAACGGGCTGCTTTTTTTACATTGGCGTGGGCATTGGCCATTGCATAACTATAATTGCCCAAGGCCAGCATTTCCAGGTCATTATTATAATCGCCAAAAACCATGGTTTCTGCGGCACTTATCCCCATTTGTTGTTGAACGATGTTTAAAGCAAAGCCTTTGTTGGCATTGGGTTGCGATAAGTCTATCCAATGCGCTCCCGATACCTTTACCTGCATATCACCGGTTAAATGTTTTACATAGGGATAGATAAACTGCTCAGAACCTTCAAAATGATAAACCGCCATTTTAAAAAAATCGTCATGCTTAACTTTCGATAGGTCCTTAACAAAAGTAAACTTCGAATAATATTCTTCTAAGATCGAAACAAACCGGTCATTATGGGTTTCTATATAGGCCGTTTTTTTTCCACACAAGGTAAAGTGGGCATTCTTTATATTTCTTAAAATAGGGATGAGCTGCTGTATCCTATCTAACGGCAATTCGATTTTTAATAGCTCATCTTCATTTCGCAATACGAATCCGCCATTCTCGGCAATCACCGTAATATCTTTTTTGATAGGATCTAATTTATCGATAATACTGGCATATTGCCTGCCGCTGGCAGCAACAAAATGTACACCACGTTTATGTAGTGCATTAAAAAGCTCAAAAAACGTATCGCTTACCTTATTGTTAGAGTTAAGCAAGGTACCGTCCATATCGGTTACCACAAGTTTTATATTAGATAGATCCATAAAAAGTATTGATTGGTTAAAATAGTATTCTCATACAAATGATGATAAGAAAAATTCAACTTAAAATAGATCAACTCTAAAATAAAAAATCCCGAGTGTTAAACTCAGGATTTTTTTTATAAGCAAGTATATGGTTGTTATTTTACTTTATCTACAATAGCTTTAAAAGCTTCTGGGTTGTTCATGGCAAGATCTGCCAGAACTTTTCTGTTCAATTCAATATTATTGGCTTTTACTTTACCCATAAATTGAGAGTAAGACATGCCGTGCATCCTTGCACCTGCATTAATACGTTGAATCCATAAACCTCTAAAATTTCTTTTGTTGGTCTTTCTGTCGCGGTACGAATAAGACAATGCTTTTTCTACTGCATTCTTGGCTACTGTATAAACGTTTTTACGTCTGCCAAAATAACCTTTGGCTTGTTTTAATATTTTTTTTCTGCGAGCTCTTTTAGCTACTGAATTTACCGATCTTGGCATAATTTTCTAATTTTTTTGAGTTAGGCAGTCCC
>CBDUPN010000288.1:0-1645 GCA_965369125.1 uncultured Aureibaculum sp.
AAACAATCATCATCATTATAATCATAATCGTCATCTTCATCACAGTCATCTTCTGCTCCTTCTATAACCATTTCAAGGTCTGATAAGGAATCAATACTGACGGTAGTCCCATCAGCTAAGATTACAGAAATAGGAAAATTTATGCTTACAACATCGTCATCGTCTAGATCTTCAATAAAAAAATACATTTCCATATCATTATTGATTGTAATATTGGTAGTAAGTTCTGTATCGGTATTGAAGACTACACCGCTTATAGGGTAAACAAAATCTAAGCATTCTATATCGTCATCATATTCATTCTCGCCATTACACTCATCTAGATATTTGTCTAATTCATTATAATTATTTATCTCCTCTTCCGTAAAATCACTTAAAATGATGGTTATAGGAAATTTGAAGACTATTTCATCGGAGTCGTCATCTAAATCATCGAAAATATCTTCTACTTTATCGAGATCCGCTTCAGAATTTACAATAATCTCTAATCCGTTTGCGAAAACCGTTACCGGAAATTTTAAATTAAAACAATTTGCATTGTCTAATATATTATCATTAGATCCGTCGTTCTTAGATGTACGTTGCATTAAGGTTGCTACTTCTGAGTTTGCTTTTAAGGCCGATTCACCTGTTTCATCCACATCAATAATAGATGCGTCTCTACAAGATGAGAGAGAGATTAGAAGTACTGAAACAAAGAGTGATAATTTTTTAATTGAAAATGACATTTCTTTTTATTTTTAGATTCCTGAATTTGTTCTTATTTATTATAAAAACAATTAACTTTAAAAAAATCCTGAAAAAAGATTATTTTTTTTACATTTAACGAAATAATCAATTAATTATTTGCGATTGCGTATGCCCGAGACAGTTTGTGAAGAAAAGATATTTTCTGCTATCTACAATGACTATTCGAAAGACCTGCACGACTTTCTATACTATAAATATGGTGACCAGTTTGACCCTAATGATAAGGTTCAGGAAGCTTTTATAAAATTATGGGATAATTGTAAGAAGGTCACCTTAAAAGACGCCAAGGGATTTTTATTTATGGTTGCCAGAAATCTAATGCTCAATGAGATCAAACATAAAAAGGTCGTTTTAAAGCATCAGCAATTAAAACCCAAAGATTATACGAATGAATCTCCCGAGTTCGAACTTGAAAAAAAAGAGTTTTCACAGAAATATGAGCGTGCGCTGGCAAAATTAACCGAAGAACAACGCGTTGCTTTTTTGCTCAATAAAGTAGAAGGAAAAAAACATCAGGAAATTGCTGACATGCTTGATATTACTAAGAAAGTAGCAGAATATAGGATCTATTCGGCGTTCACGATCTTGAAACAAGAATTAAAGGAAATAAAAAAAATTTAAATTATTTTCAGGATAAATGAGAACTCGATTGTTTTTATACTGAAAGCGAATAATAAAATGGAAAAAGATAGATTCATAGAAAAATGGTTATCAGGTAAACTGACTGACGCTGAATTGAAGGAATTCAAAAAAATGGATGACTACCAGCTCAATACCAGAATACTTGAAGAAGCGAAGCATTTTAAAGCTTCACACTTCTCAACTGTGGATAGTTATGAAGATTTTAAAGCTAAAACCGATCTAAAAGAAAAGAAGACGCCTGTTATACAGTTAA
>CBDUPN010000289.1:0-1602 GCA_965369125.1 uncultured Aureibaculum sp.
GCTTCTAATCGATGTAAGGAATCTTTTAAAAAAGATGTAAGCTCTTTTGTATATTTTGTTGGTAAAACCGCCCAGTATTTTTCTTTTTGATAATCGGGAGCTAACGGGATTTCAGCACTAAAATTAGAAATTGATGCAAAATTAGATTTGCAACTTATTAAAAATGTTACCAGAAAAAAGCCAATTATTTTTAATAAATAACGCTTATTTATATTCATGATTTTCTGTAAACATTAGTTTTTATTGTATAACATCGGGTTTAACTCATCATCATTGTACATCTTCATTTGTTTATACACTTTCATATACTTGTCTCCTTTAGAGATATTTAGCAATAATTCATCAATAGCCTTAGTAAGGTCTTCACTTTGTTCTAGTAAAATATTAAGTTTCTTCTGACATTTTAATCTATGATCAGAAGAGGCAGTTTCCCTGTTAGCTTCCTCTTTCATATGATAGATCTTTAAGGCAAGTATCGATAGTCTATCAATTGCCCAAGCCGGACTTTCCGTATTAATTTTAGCATCGTTACTCACTTTTACATGCTTATATAAATTTAAAAAGTAACTATCGATATATTCAACCATGTTCGTTCTATCTTCATTTGAAGCATCTATTTTTCTTTTTAGATTTAAAGCTTCTTTAGGGTCAATATCTGGAAGCCTAATAATATCCTCATAATGCCACTGAACGGTATCGATCCAGCATTTTCTATATAGTAAATGTTCTAATTCGTTCTTGCCGTAGGGGTTCTCAAAATGCTGATCTACCTTATCTAAAATGTGATATTTAGTAATTACTTTATCAAATAACTTGTTAAATTCTTCTGCTGTCATCTTTACGAAAATTTTCTTTCAATTAAAGCCATAAACCTTAATTCATAGTCTTCTTTGTCAGACCAATCATATTCAGGTTTTACCTGGTTATTTATAAAGCTAATAGCTTCATTCTGAGTTTTAAAAGTATTTAGTTGCGATAATACCCTGTTAAATTCTGCTTGATTAAAGTTAAAAAGGTTATTTACAAAGGCTATTCTATCGTTCAATCCGATTTGAATGGTACTTTTTAATAACTTATCATTTAACGACCTTTTTTCGGTTTCAATATTTTCGGTATCGTCAAAAAGTGTAGAGGTTTTATCAGCTGAAATTGAATCCCTAAATTCTTCTTTTGAACTTATTTGATTAGATTTTAAACTTTCAATATCTATCCGTACAGAATCGAATTTTGGTTCGAAAATATCATCGCTAGTATCACTAAAAGTTACATCTTGTTTTAAATTGTTTTTTTCTTCTACTGTAGATGTTGAAGTTTCATTATTTGGCAGATCCTTTTCTATGAGCTGTGTATCAATTTCCTTCTCTATTTTGGCCAATATTTCTTCCTTGGAACTAGATAAATTGGGACTTGTTTTTCCATAATCTTCAACATACGCCAGAACGGATAATTTTTCATAAATGGCCCTCGCTTTTTCTTTCAGCGCTAAAGCCTCATCCTTATTTTTCATCTTTAATATACTATGAGCTAGACTCACCAGCTCAGCCTCTAGTTTTTTGTGCATAAATTGATGCTTTTAATTCAGAAAGGTGTGCTATTTTTAAT
>CBDUPN010000290.1:0-1586 GCA_965369125.1 uncultured Aureibaculum sp.
AACAGTTTTAAAATCGATTTGAGTGATTAATTCTTTCTCCTTTTGCAATAAGGTATCGTCAAAATAGCTTAACCCTAATACACCGAGGGTAAAAAGAATGGTAATTACCATTAAGCCAATAGTATCTGGTAGTTTTATAAACTTTACGTTAATATATCCAAAAGCGGCAGAAAGTACAATTAATACGGTAGCAATGGCAAAATAATCCATGTGTTAAACTAATTTTTTTAAGGCTAAGATGTATCCTAAATGTATCCCTTCGTGAAAATTATTAAATTCTATTGCGTCTTGGATATTGTTTAAAGTTACCTTGGCGCTGGTTGTATATGGTTGATATTCCTTAAAAATGGCGGCATCAAAATCAGTTTTAAATTGATCAACCAATAATAAGAATTGTAATTTTATGTTTTCGAACTCCTCTAAAGAGATATAACCCTTGGGTTCAGTACCTTTTTTGTAATCATCAATTATTTCCGATCTAAAAGCAACTTCTAAACCTGAGAATTTATAGCAAAGTAATTGTTGGGTTACAGCTAAATGAATTAAATTCCATACAATATTATTTTTAAAACCGTGTGGTATTTTATTTAACTGATCTATAGTTAAATTCTCTATCGATTTGAGTATTATGAGCCTGCTTGCTCGAAGAATTTCAAATTGTTTTTCCATAGAAATTTAATTTAGCATAAAAGTATTATTTTTTATCTTGCAAACAAGTTAAATTTAATTTTTGAAAGCTTCTGAATGAAAAAAATATATTACCTCAAGACATGTGATACATGCAGACGTATTTTAAAAAATATTCCCTCGAGTAAATTTGTTCTTCAAGAAATAAAATCACAACCAATTACAGTAAAACAGCTAGAAGAAATGTACAGTTTTACAAATAGTTATGAATCCTTGTTTAGTAAAAGATCAAAAAAGTATAAGGCTATGGATCTAAAAAATCAAGACTTAACTGAACAAGATTTCAAACAATTGATCTTAGAGGAGTACACCTTTCTGAAAAGGCCCGTTATCATTGTAGATGATAAAATTTTTATAGGGAATTCTCCTAAAACCATTGATGCTCTTAAGGAATATTTAGTTTAATCTTTATATTCTTCTAAATAAGATTTTACTCTTAATTCAGCATTTTTCTTAATATCAACCCAAAAAAGATTTATATCACCAACATGATAGCTTTTCTTAAAGATTGCAAATAATCTGTGCGGAAATCGAGGCAAGGTTGTCCAAACCAATCCGTTGATGATTTGTACCTTTAAAGCATTATCATATATTTTACCATTACGATATAAAAATCCTTGATGTGCATTTCTTTCTGAAGTGCTGGTGCTGTCCCATGTTATTGGATTAGAGGTTACCTTGTTTTTGTACCATTGATCAAATTTTTTTGGGAAGCGATTTCTTTTATAAGTATTCCAAGAAACAAAACCTCCAGTTTCTGTCGGATTGGTCATTACCGGTATGGTTTTATATTCGTCTTTTTCAATTCCAATTCCGGGGATATAAGCAGCTATTAATTGCGTTTGTAATGGTTTGTTATCAAAAAAGTCTTTTAGCAGTAACCTGCAATGGGTGGTGCC
>CBDUPN010000291.1:0-1586 GCA_965369125.1 uncultured Aureibaculum sp.
TAAAATTATTTACAGCCAAGGCCTGTCCTTGATGTCGTGGTACCACAAATTCAAGACCTTTGATCTCCCCTCTTATATTTTCGAGATCCGACATTTTTAGGGTTAAGGATCTTCCTTCCTGAAATCCTTTGAATGGTTGGCTTGTAGATTGTGCCCAAACAAATACACTGTTGGTTGCAAAGTTTCCGAATAATCTATTAAAGTTATTTTCAACACCTTTAGCGGCACCTAATAGCACCACTAATAGAAAAATACCCCACATAACACCAATAATGGTAATTCCAGTACGCATTTTATTTTTGCGAATGCTACTATATATTTCTTGCCAGGTATCTGAATCAAATATAAATTTCATAATTATTCGTCATTTAATGCAACAATGGGTTTAATACCTGCTGCTCTTTTTGCCGGAATATAACCCGCAATAGTTCCGGCTATGATCAAGATAATGGTGGCTCCGGTAACTACATAAGTTTCAACACTAGGATTTATAATAAAATATTCTTCTAAACTATCACCTATGGCTTTTAGAGTAAATACACCAATTAATAAACCAGAGTATCCAGCAACAGCAGTTATAAAAATGGATTCCATCAAAATCATTCCGATAATTGATTTTGGTGTAGCGCCCAAGGCTTTACGAATACCTAATTCTTTCGTGCGTTCTTTAACAATATATACCATTATATTACTGATACCAATTATTCCGGCAATTAAGGTTCCAATGCCTATAAATAGTATGATCACGTTTAGTACGGTCATAAATTGCTGTACATTTTTTGTGCCCTCTGCATAATTAAAAACCCGTATCGCTGCCTGGTCTCTTGGATCGACATTATGTTTTTCTTTAAGTACTTTCGTAAGTAAATTGCTAAAAGCAATTGCATCGTCTACTTTTAATTTTGGATTAAACGTGAGCCCAAAATAATCTACCTCATCATTCTCCTTGTAAATGCTTTGCATTGTTGAAAAAGGAGTATAAATATACCGCTCATCATTATCTCCTCCCGGATCACTAAATACACCTATTACTTTATAGGAAAGTCCGTCGAGATTTATATTTTTATCCATAGCACTTAAATTGCCAAACAGGTCTTTTTCAACCAATCGGCCAATGGCAATCACCTTTGCTTTTCTTTTGATGTCAAGAGCACTTATAAACCTGCCTTCTTGAATAACGGCCTCTTCCAATGGCTGATAATCGGGATAAACGCCTCTAACATTATATCTATTTTGCTCACCTTTATAAATGGCTTGGGCATTACGCTGGATATTCGGACTGAAAAATTGAATTTCATCTTCAAATTTTTCATTCATGAATTTGGTATCATCATTCCTGAACTGGATTTTTCTACCGCTCTGAAGTCCCTTATAGGGTTTAGTAGTACTACCAGCGTTCACATAAATGGAATTCTGCGAGTCTCCGGCAAATTGTTTTTCAAAAGTATGCTTTAAGCCATTCCCGATACCAAATAACAAGGTAAATAATAATATGGCAAAGGCAATAGTAAAACCTGACAAGACTGTTCGAAGTTTGTTTTTGCTAATGGTTTGGAAAATTTCTATCCAGCGATCAAAATCGAACA
>CBDUPN010000292.1:0-1584 GCA_965369125.1 uncultured Aureibaculum sp.
CTTAGGGCTATTCCTTGGGTTTTTAGTTGGAATCTTTCGCGAATTACCATAACAGGATGGTATGGACTTGGAAATGCCTTAAAAACATTGAAAACAGAAAAACCCGATGCATTTATAAGTTTGAAGAAAAGTTTAAACGATTGGCCATTCCTTAAGTTTTTAATGATCCAAACCGAAACCAATCTAATACTTTCTAACAGAGAAATGATGGATTTGTATGCTGATTTAGATGAAATTACTGCAGAACGAGAAGTATTCATGTCCAAAATTTTAACGGATTATGATAATTGTTTCAGTTTGATAGAAGAACTTTTTGAAGAGCCAGCAACTATTCGAAGAAAAGGTCAATACGATAATATTATGTGGCGAGATCAGAAATTAAAGGTGTTACATCATTTACATATTGATTACATAAAACAATGGCGGGCAATAAAAGATAAAAATAGCACCAAAAAAGAACAGATCCTTACCAAATTATTAAGTATTATTAATTCTTTATCCAGTGGTTTGAAAAATACAGGGTAGCATGTTTTTCATTTTACAATATGTAAATGAAATAATTGTTGCTACTCATACTAATTGCCACAATGTCTCTAAAGAAATAGGAATCTTATAAAAGTGTTTTATGATGAATATCATTTTTTAAAATGATCAATATCATTTTATAAGTAGCTGATATATAGTAGATTTAGTGTTTAACCAAAACTTAACACTAATGAAAACTATAAAAATTTTACTTTTTGCACTCTGTTCAATGGTCTCTTTTGGCCAAGTTGACAATGAAGGTGATATCCTTATTAATAAGACAAAACAGGATGATACCTATCGCGCAGGAGAAACCATCAAAGTAAATGCAGTGGTACAAGGAGACTTGGTTATTGCAGGAAGAAACCTCATTGTTAATGATAGCATTAATGGCGACTTGACCGCAGCCGGAGGAGAACTATTTCTCAACAGTTATGTAGCAGATGACGTTCGTATAGCAGTAGGAAGGACTACTATTGACTCTGAAATAGGTGATGATCTAATTGTTTTTGGCGGAGAAGTTATCCTTACTGAAAATGCTATAATACACGGGAACCTTATTTGCTTTGCCGGCAATATTGAAATAAATGGCGAAGTGCTCGGAAAACTTGACATTAAAGGGGCTGATGTTCTAATCAATGGAACTATAAGAGAAACCTCAAAAATAACGGGAGAAGATATTACCGTTGGGTCAAACGCCAAATTCTATAAGGATGTTGAATACTGGCATAGCGCTGACGAAATAGATTTTAAAGATGCGCTCGTAAATGCTAAAGCGCAATTCAATGAAGACCTAAAAGAAGATGCATCGAAATTATCTTTAACAACCTTAGGCACGAATTCATTATTATCATGGGTAAAATATATCTTATCTGCATTTTTGGGAATTCTTGTTTTCCATGCGCTATTTAAACACGCATTTTCAACAGCCGTTGAAGGCTTAGAAAATAACTGGCTTAAAAGTTTTGGCTTTGGATTGCTTTACCTCATTGGTATTCCATTATTAATCATCGTGGCCTTGTTAATGATCATTGGCATCCCGCTAGGCCTCTTCGCAGC
>CBDUPN010000293.1:0-1572 GCA_965369125.1 uncultured Aureibaculum sp.
TCGAGAATACATAAAAATAATTATAGTATTTACCATATTTGGGTCTGGTTAAAAAGCCCAGGCAGGTAACCCCGTAATACGAGTAAGAAAATAAGGTCGAAAATGCGAAGACGAAAATAGTAATGGTGAGCACGATGCTTCCTAAATTATAGGGTAACACCGAATTAAAGGCGCTTAAGGTTAATGAAATACCGTTATCGCTTGTTTCCCGCCAAACACCCGTAGATAGAATGGCCAGTGCGGTAAGCGTACAAACTACCAATGTGTCGATTGCCGGCCCAATCATGGCAACCAGACCTTCCCGAATAGGTTCATTTGTTTTGGCTATACCGTGCATCATAGGGGCCGTTCCTATCCCAGCTTCATTAGAAAAAGCAGCCCTTTTAATTCCGGTTTTAATCAGATAACCCAAGGCTCCACCTGCCGCGGCTTTCGCAGAAAAGGCATCGGTAAATATAAGTTTAAACATGCCCGGTACTTCCTCGATCTGAATGATCAAAATGGCGAATACCGCTATAAAATACAGGAGTACCATAAAAGGAACAAGCCTGCTTGCCACCCGGCCAATTCTTTTAATACCTCCAAAGATAACTACAGATGCAATAATTGCCAGGGTAATACCTATATATAATTTGTCATTTACGCCATTCCATTCAAAAACATCCACCATGGTTTGCGTTAATTGGTTGGCTGTAAAAGCTGGAAGGGTACCTACCAATCCTGCCAAGGCAAAGAAAATGGCCAAAGGCTGCCAATTTTTTCCCAATCCGTTTTGTATGGTATACATAGGGCCACCAAGGGCTTCGCCCTTTTCATTTTTAGAACGGTACATGACGGCCAATGAACAGGTATAAAATTTGGTAGCCATACCGAATAAGGCACTTACCCACATCCAGAAAACGGCTCCCGGCCCACCCATCACTATGGCAATGGCTACGCCACTAATATTTCCCATACCAACTGTGGCTGCCAGTGCCGATGATAATGCTTGAAAATGAGTTAACTGCCCCGGGGTTTTATCTTTATCATACTTTCCTCGAAGAATATCTATCGAATGTTTAAAATAAAAAAAAGGCGTGAATTTAGAATAGATCAAAAAGAATAGCCCGCCACCTATTAGCAAAATAAGTAAGGGCCAATCCCAAACCCATGCGCTAAAACCGGCGACATAATTTTCTATGTTTTCAAATAAGGCGATATGAGATTATTTAAAGAGCTCGTCTGGATCTACCAAGTCATTAATATTATTCTTGAATTTTTCGGGAAGCAGGCTAAGTCCGTACAAATAAGATGCATTCATCCAGCCAAAACCTTCCCGGGTGATATATTCAAAATTGGTACCTACATTGCCATATTCTGCAAATACCTTATGGGTAGCGATCACCACATCATATTTTTCAGGTATGGTACCGTTATAATGCACCGCATTTTTAGTGATCATCCATAGCCATCGGTATATCAATTCGCGCGCTTTGTCTTTATAGCCATAATCTATGAGGCCTTTCCAGATCATCATCTGATGAGGTGCCCATCCATTCGGGTAATCCCATTGGCGGGCAGGGCGTTGTTCGG
>CBDUPN010000294.1:0-1569 GCA_965369125.1 uncultured Aureibaculum sp.
GAAGTAGTGCCTGGGCCAAAATGCAAGCAAGAAGTTACTGACTTTTTGATGATGTATGGAGAAAAATATTTAGGCAAAACTTCTGTATTGGCCAAAGACACTCCCGCATTTATAGGTAACAGAATTGGTATTTTCGGCATCATGAGTCTGTTTCATCAAGTAAAAGAATTAGGACTCACTATTGAAGAAGTAGATAAATTAACAGGCCCTGTTATTGGCAGGCCAAAATCTGCAACATTCCGTACGGTAGATGTTGTTGGCCTAGATACCTTAGTGCATGTTGCTAATGGTATTTATAAAAATTGCCCAAATGATGAGGCCCACGAACTTTTTAAACTTCCAGATTTTATTAATTCCATGATGGAAAATAAATGGTTAGGAAGTAAGACCAGGCAAGGGTTCTATAAAAAGGAAGGAAAAGACATCTTTTCTCTTGACCTCAAGACCTTAAAATACCGCGAGAAAAAAAGAGCAAATTTTGCAACCTTAGAGTTGACAAAAACTATTGATAAAGTAATTGATAGGTTTAAAGTATTGATAACTGGTAAGGATAAAGCAGGGGAATTCTATAGAAAGAATTTTGCAGCCATGTTTGCCTATGTTCAAAATAGAATTCCTGAAATTTCTGATGAACTTTATAGATTAGACGACGCGATGAAAGCCGGATTTGGATGGGAACATGGACCATTTCAAATTTGGGATGCCATAGGCTTTGAAAAAGGTATTGACCTGATGATAGCCGAAGGATTTAAACCGGCAGCATGGATAACAGACATGCAGAAAAATGGCAATACATCTTTCTATACCGTAAAAGAAGGCGCTAAATATTATTATTCCATACCTGATAAATCTCAAATAAAGATCCCAGGACAGGATGCCTTTATTATTCTTGATAACATCCGAAAAGCTACAACCGTTTGGAAAAATAGTGATGCTTCTATCCAACATCTAGGAGATGGTGTTTTAAACGTGGAATTTCAATCTAAAATGAATACACTTGGTGGCGGCGTTTTACAAGCCATCAATAAAGGTATTGATCTTGCAGAAACAGAATATGAAGCCGTTATTCTAGGAAATCAAGCAGCCAACTTTTCCGTAGGTGCAAATCTCGGAATGGTATTTATGATGGCTGTGGAGCAAGAATATGACGAACTTAATTTTAGTGTGAAATATTTCCAGGATACGGTGATGCGATTAAGATATTCATCATGTCCTACGATCATTGCTCCGCATGGAATGACATTAGGTGGTGGATGCGAAATGAGCATGCATGCCGACAAGGTGGTAGCCGCAGCTGAAACTTATATTGGGCTGGTAGAATTTGGGGTTGGAATTATACCCGGAGGTGCCGGATCTAAGGAAATGGCCATGAGAGCTTCTGAAGGTTTATTAAAAGATGATGTAAAACTCAATAAATTAAGAGATTACTTTATCAATGTAGCCATGGCCAAAGTAGCAACCTCAGCATACGAAGCCTATGATCTCGGCTATTTTAAAGAATTTAAAGATGTGGTGGTCGTAAATAAAGATCGTCAAATAGCAACGGCAAAACGTTATGCCATTCAGATG
>CBDUPN010000295.1:0-1562 GCA_965369125.1 uncultured Aureibaculum sp.
TCGAAAGAAATAAAGACAAATTTATTTAGGATAATACAAGAATTAACCACGAATATCAATCGATATTCATCTGCAACAAAAGCTTCCATAGAATTCAGGAAATTAGAAAATAATAGGCTAAAGTTAACGGTTAAGGACGACGGCATTGGGATGGACTATAATAAAATAAAAAAAGAACGGAAAGTTACCGGATTACAAAATGTAGAACGCCGAATTACTTTTCTTAAAGGCTCTTATGAAGTTGAGAGTGCACCAAATAAAGGTACTTGCTGGGAGATTACCGTTCCTTTATAAACACATTACAAAATTGGCCATTTAATTATTATATAATTTTTATTAAATTGTCATTTTAATATAAAAATAGCTTTAGTAATACATATAATTATTACACTTAAACATTAAAAGAATACTATGAAAAGGGAATTAAAAATGTTGATGGTTGATGATCATCCAGTAATCATTGAAGCATATAGAAATATTTTAGCCTCAAATAGAATAGCCGACAATTATGATTTTATAATAGATACGGCTTTTAATTGTGATGAGGCCAGAGAAAAAATAAATCAAGCTGCCAAAAATACGCATTATGAAATTCTCTTTTTAGACATTCAGTTGCCTCCCAGTGCGGATGGATCTATTATTTCGGGAGAAGATCTCGCTGTGTATGCTAGAAAATTACTCCCAAAAAGCAAAATACTCATCTTGACGACTTTTAACGATAATCACCGTATCCAAAATATATTAAAAACCGCACAACCTGATGCCCTTTTAATAAAAGACGACCTTACTTCAAAAGAGTTGTTAAAAGCCCTTAATGCCATCGTACACGGTGACACTTATTACAGCATCACCGTAACCAAAAACATCAAAAAAAAATCAGTTAATATTGATGAGGCCATCTTGGATGATATCAACCGGAAAATAATATTTTTTCTTTCCAAAGGTATAAAGACCAAAGACTTAACAAATCATATAAATCTTTCACTTAGCGCTATTGAAAAAAGAAAAGGACAAATTCGAAATATATTCGAGCTTGAAAAATCGAGTGATGAAGAGATTCTAAAAGAAGCAAAAAAAAGAGGTTTTATTGAGTGATCATACTTCATTTTTAATTTAAGCACTTATTAAATTTAGGAATCTTCTACTTACATATTTTAAAGGCTTTCTAAAGGTTATTGTTTAATTTTTATTTCTTAAGTTTTTCAAAGAAAAATAATGCCACAGGTAATATAAATTATATGAATTAGTAAATCTGTTCGTTTTACTAATAGAACGCGGTATAATTTATTAGATCAAATTATATCAAAAATTTTAATAATGACAAAAACACATATTTTATTAATGCTTTTTTTATCATTTATAATGTCATCTTGTTCTTCAGGAAGTGATGATCCTATAATTGATCCTATTCCTAATGATAATGTAACATATTCCGGCACAATTAAACAGATAATCGATAATAATTGTATAAGCTGTCATGCCGACCCACCGGTAGACGGTGCTCCAACGTCCTTAATAACATATCAAAACGTAAAAGACGCGGTTATGTCGAGTAATCTTAT
>CBDUPN010000296.1:0-1559 GCA_965369125.1 uncultured Aureibaculum sp.
ATAGGTGAAGGTATTTCATCTTATGATGCCGGTGAAATATGGCATCTGCTTGATACCCGTTATGATATCGCGGTTACTAAATTAGATACGAAAGATCTAAGTAAGGCCGATCTCGGGAAATATACCACGGTCATTCTTCCAAACACCAGTGGCAGCACATTAAATACTAGTCTTGATAACCTGAAATCCTTTGTAGAAAAAGGTGGCATTTTAGTTGGTTATCGAAATAGTTTAAAATGGTTAAATGAACAGAAATTCATTAAACTGGATTTTGAGAAAACAAAACCAGAAACAAAAGATATCACCTTCGCCCAACGTCAAAAATTTAGAGGCGCCCAGGTTATAGGTGGAACCATTTTTGAAGCCGACATAGATCGTTCACATCCTGTTAACTTTGGGTATCAAAACAATAAAATAGCACTGTTTAGAAATACAACGGTTTTTATAAAACCCGATAGCAGTAATTATGTCAATCCTATACAGTATACCAAAAATCCTTTATTAAGTGGCTATATCTCAAAGGAAAACTTAAAAGCAATTGGTGGCTCAATACCTTTTAAAACTTCAAATTTGGGAAAAGGTAAAGTGATTGTATTTACTGATAACACCAATTTCAGGGCGTTTTGGTATGGTACAAATAAATTGTTGATGAATGCTATTTTCTTTGGAAAGCTAATGTGATCTAAACTTAGGTACGAAAAAAAAGCACCGGAATAATCCGGTGCTTTTTTATATTACTTTGAGAGTTTTTATTGTTAAGACAATACCTCCTGAACCTTGTCAGCCGCTTCTTGAAATTCAATGGCTGATATAATTTTCATTCCGCTATTATCGATCAATACTTTTGCTTCTTTCGCATTGGTACCTTGTAATCTTACAATTATGGGCACATTAATAGCATCACCCATATTGGTGTAGGCATCTACAATTCCCTGGGCAACACGATCACAACGCACTATTCCACCAAATATATTTACTAAAATGGCTTTAACATGTGGGTCTTTTAAAATGATTCTAAAAGCTGTTTCTACACGTTTGGCATCTGCTGTTCCTCCAACATCTAAAAAGTTGGCAGGTTCTCCTCCAGCTTGTTTGATAAGATCCATAGTACTCATTGCCAGTCCGGCACCATTTACCATACAGCCTACATTGCCGTCAAGGTCAACATAATTTAATCCGGCTGCCCTTGCTTCTACCTCAATAGGATTTTCTTCCCTTAGATCACGCATTTCTGCATAATCTTTATGTCTGAATAAAGCATTGTCATCTAATGATACTTTGGCATCTACCGCTAATATTTTATCATCCGAGGTTTTTAAAACCGGATTGATTTCGAACATGGTAGAATCAGACTTAACGTATGCTGTATAAAGTGCTGATACAAATTTTACCATTTCTTTCAATGCATTACCAGAAAGACCTAAATTAAAGGCTATTTTACGCGCCTGAAATGGTAATAAGCCCATCAATGGATCTATTTCTTCAGTAAATATCAAGTGGGGTGTTTTTTCTGCCACGGTTTCTATGTCCATACCTCCTTCGGTAGAATACATGATCAT
>CBDUPN010000297.1:0-1547 GCA_965369125.1 uncultured Aureibaculum sp.
CCCAGGGGAATTCGATATTAGGAATATGGCGTTGTGACCAGAAAAAATGTCCGTAAAGCACGCCGGTTATCAAAAGCAAAATTTGATAGCGCCTTTTTAAAACGATATCCCGGTCCAATTTCCTTCCTAAAAGAATTAGAATTAAAATAATAATGATCACTATCAATACCGGTAACCACCAATTGCCGCCAAAAACGGGTTTTGGTGATCCAAGAAAAAAATGACCTCCCAGCACGCCCCAAAAAAACGTTATAAAAAAGTATTTGTGGTAAGCCCAATTCTTTAAGATCACATTAACCGTGTCGTTCTCAACCTTATTAAAGTTGAGCAGAATATTAATTAAGATCAAAAATCCAACTACCGCAATGATAATATGTTCAACCGTTTGAACTTCTAACATAAAATGGTTTTGATTTGAATTTAAAGTTAATAAAATTTTAGGATTGGAATGACCAATATCATTGCCTGTTTATTTATGATCGATTAAATTAATGAGTTCAAAAATAAACACCATGTTTCTGTCGATAATTCTGGTCATACTTTTATTGTTGATCTTATATTTATTATGGATGCCGCTTGTATTATTTATAGATACCGATAGTCAACAGTATTATTTGCAGTTCAAAGGCCTTGCAAAGGCAAGTATCGAAGGGCATGATGAAGAGGTCTTAAGGATACATCTAAAAATTGTGTTTTTTCACTTTTATTTTTATCCGCTTAAGGAAATAGGCAAACCGAAAAAGAAAAAAATACAGAAAAAAAATAGTAAAAAAAGCAGCAAACACATTGGAATGCGAAAAGGTTTGAGCTTGCTAAGGTCTTTTAAAGTAAAGCGATTGCTCTTGGATATCGATACCGGCGACTGTGTTAAGAATGCACAATTGTATCCATATTTTGCATTCTTGAATTATAAGATAGGCACCTTTCATATAAATTTTGAAGGGCGGAACCGAATGGCACTGTGCATACAGAATAGGCCAATAAACATCATAAGATCATTTATTAACTTTTAAAATTAACACTATGGAATTGCATTTTGAAGAATTATTAAGCCAGATCACTGAATTTATAAAATCTGAAGCCAAGACCGATACTGTTGTTGGAGAACAGTTTGAATTAGGAGAATTTAAATGTGTACCTGTAATCAAAGTAGGTATGGGATTTGGTTCTGGAGGTGGTGAAGGCACCGAAACAAAAAATCGTAAGGGACAAGGAATGGGTGCTGGAGCCGGGGTAGGCATACAGCCAATCGGATTTTTGGTAACCAAGGGAGACGAGATATCTTTCTTAGAAGCCGGAAAAACACATGGACTGGCCGCCGCTTTCGAAAAAGTACCAGACCTTATAGAAAAAATTGCCAAGACAAGGCAGAAAGAAGCAGCTGTTTAGATGAGTTGTGTTTTGAATTAGTTTAGAACCGGGTTGGTTTATTTTTTCATAAAGTGAATTGATTCGGTTCTTGTTTGATATGTTATTACAACTGTTCTTTCAGCACTTTGATTTCATCACGTAGTTGAGCCGCAACAATAAAATCTAGGGCTTTGGCG
>CBDUPN010000298.1:0-1529 GCA_965369125.1 uncultured Aureibaculum sp.
ACTGGTTTGCTTTTTCATCAAATAACTGGAGGTTGGTCTCTTCAATAAATTTTCCATCTGCATACAATTTTTTAAAAAATTCTGAGGCAGTATCATGATGAACCTTTGCCGAAGTACGCGAATAATTATCAAATGAGATCCCAAAATCTTCAAATGACTTTTTAATGATAGCATGGTATTTATCAACCACCTGCTGAGGTGTAATTCCTTCTTTTTTGGCTTTGATAGTAATAGGTACACCATGTTCATCAGACCCACAAATATAGGCTACATCATTACCTTTTAAGCGCTGGTATCTGGCATAAATATCTGCTGGTACATACACACCTGCTAAATGGCCAATATGTACAGGACCATTAGTATAAGGCAATGCTGCTGTTATTGTATATCTTTTGGGAGTATTCATTTTTTGGATGTATCTATCGGCAAAAGTAAGAAAAACCAACTAGAGATATTTATAGATAAAAATGTATTTTTACAAAAAGATGTGCAATGATTAAAATCAATGTATCCCAATATTTTGTCATTGTTATTTTATTAATGAACACCACGTTAATTTTTGCACAAAATCAATCAAACGGAGATATGAATTCTGAGCTTATAAAACCACCCTATTTACAAAAAGGCGATACAGTTATGATTTTAGCAACGGCTGGAATTATACAAGATTCTACCATTATCGAAAACGGAATAAAATTGCTAAATGATTGGGGGTTAAAGGTCAAGCAAAGTAAGAATTTATATGCGCCAAACCATCATTTTGCAGGAACCGACAAACAAAGACTTGAGGATTTTCAAAATGCGATAGATGATGATAATATAAAGGCTGTGTGGTGTGCCCGCGGCGGATATGGAACCGTTAGGATCATCGATGATATTAATTTCAATAAGTTTAAATTAAAACCCAAATGGATCATTGGTTTTTCTGATGTTACGGTATTACATAATGAAATTCATAATTTGGGCATTGAAACAATTCATGCTTTAATGCCGTCCACTTTGAAATTAGATAATGATGATCAAAAAAAGGCACAGAAGTCCTTAAAAAAAGCATTATTCGGTAAAAAATTGAATTATAGGGTTTCTGAATCTACTTATAATAAAGAAGGAGAAGCTAAAGGTCTATTGGTAGGTGGAAATTTGTCTATTCTTTATAGTTTGTTAGGGTCTCGATCTTCGATAGATACCGATGGTAAGATTTTATTTATTGAAGATGTGGGAGAATATGTATATCATATAGATCGAATGCTGATGAATTTAAAGAGAAACGGATACTTTGAAAAATGCGCAGGTCTCATAGTGGGTGGAATTTCCGATATACGGGAAAATGATGTTGAGTTTGGTAAAACGATAGAAGAGGTGGTATTGGACGCTGTTAAAGATTATCATTTTCCGGTAAGTTTTGATTTTCCGGCAGGCCATGTTCGGGATAACAGAGCACTCATTCTGGGGAGAGAGATTTCCTTAAAGGTAAAAGAAAATAAAGCGGTGGTTAAGTTTTTAAAATAATGGCTGAGCATAATGAACTA
>CBDUPN010000299.1:0-1518 GCA_965369125.1 uncultured Aureibaculum sp.
AGAAGAACTAAAACTTGCCGAAAACGCCGAAAAATTAAAAGAGTCGGGAGAGGTATTATAATCTTAGATTTAACGTATAATAAACTACAAAATGCGATAGTTCGATTGTTAGAGCAGTCTGTAGACAATCTAGAATAGAAAAATGTGTAATACTTGACTAATGCACTACCTTTTTTAATGTCAAATTTGGCGATGCTACTTTGTCAGGGAATTCTATAAATTCCATAACAATGGTGATTTCTGAAAGACATCAAAGGAACTAGCATTCATTAAAATGTTCGTTTATAGCTCTATAGAGTTCTATTTTATTAATCTTTGTGACGCTTCAATATTTTTTTATAATAAACAGCATTGTCTTCCAGTACTATTTTAATGAAATATAAACCGCTCCTTAAATTATTAAAATTAATAGAATCGGATAAATTTTTCTTTCTTTCAATCATCCGTTTACCAGTGATATCAAAAACTTCTATATATTTAATATTTTCTGCGCTGGATACTTGGATATTCAATGTATCATAAACCGGGTTGGGGTAAATGGTTAAACTGCTTGCTTCAATTTCATTGATTGATAATGTAAAAGACGCGTTATTAAAGCTGTATAACTTAGAAGGTAAGTTAATGATGTTTTCGAATTTTTCTCGAGATAAGAAATACCTCCCATTTGTAATTTGTGTTACCCCTTCTATTTGGCTCAGACCTATGTTGCTTGAAATATCCGACCTTTCAACAGTGCCATTAAAAAAATCATTACCGGTAAAATTCGTAACATAAACAAGAAAAGGGCTAAGTGTTGCGCTATAACCGCAAAGCATAAAACTTTTATCCAAAGGGTTATATGCAGCACCGGTAATCAGGCCGTTACTATTGTAAGTACTAACTTTTGTTGCAGAATGTGTGCCAATATCTTTAGATAGAATATAAGCATTGGTCATGTTATTCGCCCAATTTTTTGTAAAAACAACAATATTTTCTTCATAAACAGAAAGCGCCTCGGCATCAAAATTGGAGCTGTTTGGTTGAGATGAAAAATCAGTTTGATCTTCGTAAGAGAAATTAATAACTTCGGCTATTATAGAAGTATTATTAATATAATCTGTTTTATTGATCCTGTATATTTTGAGGTCAGTGCGATTGCCATTATTGTTGCCAATATCACCAATATAAATATACTCTGCATCTTGGGCAACGTCTTCCCAGTCAATATGGTTGGCATTGCTTATGTTCACAGTTCTCGAAATATTACCCGTAATGGTATCGATCTCATAAAGGTTGGGAGCATCACCAGAATCATTATGGGTAATGAGTTTATCATTAAAGAACAATAATCCCGATGTTTCTTCTATGAGGGTCGGTAATTCAAATTTCTCTGTCAAATTTTCAATTTGGGCTAACCCAGCCATAGAAGAACCAACTGCGATTAAGAGGAATGCAATCTTTTTCATAAAATAAATATATCAAACTAAACTTTTGTTGAAATAATAACGTTTAATTTTAATTAGTTTAATTTCATAAGGA
>CBDUPN010000300.1:0-1517 GCA_965369125.1 uncultured Aureibaculum sp.
GCCGATATTATTGCAGAATTGCCTGAATCGAGGCAAGAAAGTGTAATTTCTGCTATAGAAGATGAAGAACATGTAAAAGACATCGTAGAATTATTAAAATATGATGAAAATTCTGCTGGTGGGCTGATGGCAAAAGAATTGGTCAAGGTGAATGAAAATTGGAATGTGCTTGAATGTGTTAAAGAAATGAGAGCTCAGGCTGAATTCGTAACGAGAGTGCATTCTATCTATGTAGTAGATAATGAAGGTAAACTAAAAGGACGATTATCATTAAAAGACCTTTTAGTTACTTCTACAAGAACAAATATTTCTGATGTATATATTCCGAAAGTTGATTCGGTTAATGTGCATGATAAAGCAGAAGATGTTGCCAACATTATGCAAAAATATGACCTCGAAGCTATACCTGTTGTTGATGATGAAAACCGATTGGTAGGTAGAATTACCATTGATGACATTGTTGATGTGATAAAGGAAGAGGCTGATAAAGATTATCAAATGGCAGCCGGTCTTTCGCAAGATGTTGAGGCCGATGATTCTGTTTGGGAGCTCACCCGGGCAAGACTACCCTGGTTATTCCTGGGATTGATCGGTGGTGTTGGTGCAGCAGCCATCATGGGTGGCTTTGAAGAACTTATAAGCAAACATGCCATTTTATTCTTTTTTACACCGTTAATCGCTGCTATGGCGGGAAATGTAGGTGTACAGTCTTCTGCAATTATTGTGCAGGGATTGGCAAACAGCGATCTAAAAGGAAGTATCTCTAACCGCTTAATGAAGGAGTTTTCGCTATCAATCGTTAATGGAATAGCCTTATCTGTACTATTATTTGTCTTCACTTGGTTTTGGCAAGGGGATATCCTTACTTCATTGGCCATATCAATATCTCTTTTTACAGTGATCATAATGGCAGGAATTATCGGAACTTTTATCCCCTTATTTTTAGATAAAAGAGGTGTCGATCCAGCCATCGCAACTGGGCCTTTTATTACCACTAGCAATGATATTTTTGGAATCTTAATTTACTTCTGGATTGCAAAGTTGATATTGGGTATTTAATCAATCGCTCACTGCACTCGCCTATTTATATTTTACTTATTTTTGTTGGCTATTAGAATTTAAAACTCAATGACTGAAGAAAAAAGATCGCTCAATTTTTTAGAGCAAATTATAGAAGAAGATTTAGCGAACGGTTTAGATAAAAACAAACTTCGATTTCGTTTCCCTCCAGAACCAAATGGTTATTTACATATTGGCCATGCGGCTTCTATTTGTCTTAATTTTGGCTTGGGATTAAAATATAATGCGCCGGTAAATCTGCGCTTTGATGATACCAATCCCGCAAAAGAAGAACAGGAATATGTAGACGCTATAAAAAAAGATATTCATTGGTTGGGATTTGAATGGGCAAATGAATTATACTCATCTGATTATTTTCAACAGTTATATGATTGGTCTATAGAAATGATCAAAAATGGCAAAGCTTATGTTGATGACCAATCTTCTGAAAAAATTGC
>CBDUPN010000301.1:0-1517 GCA_965369125.1 uncultured Aureibaculum sp.
ACACCTCCGGCAGAAACATCTTCAAACCCTGTATTATTATTTGATGCTACAGGAACACCTTTAGAGTCGTATTCAGGTACTATATATGCGCATACAGGGGTTACTATTGACGGTACTAACCACTGGGTAAATGTTATTGGAACCTGGGGAAATAACCTTACACAACCTTCTCTTGCAAATGTATCTGGAAACATATATAGTCTAACTTTTACACCAACCATTCAATCATTTTACAGCAATCCTTCAGGAACAATTACAGGAATCGATATTGTACTTAGAAGTGCTGATGGAAATACGCAAACTGCTGACTTAAATATTAATGTTGGTGCTTTTCAACTGACTTTAACTTCTCCAACAGACAATATTAACTTTTTAACTTCCGGCCAATCGTTATCTATCGCCGCGAGTACTTCTTTAACTGCAAATTTCGTATTAAAAGCAAATGGAACTACAATTAATACTTCCAATGGTATAACAACTTATAATTTCACCCATACTAATATAACTCAAAATACTAGTTATAGTTTAGAAGCTACCAACAATGGGGAAACCCTCACAAAGTCATTTCATGCAATAGTGAACATTACAGAACAGGTTGTGCCAGCAGGCATGCTTGACGGTATAAATCTAAATCCTTCGGATAATACGAAAGCGACCTTAGTTTTATATGCACCAGATAAAAACATTGTTCATTTAATAGGCGATTTTAATAATTGGCAAATTGATAATAATTATCTATTAAAAAAAGACAGTTCAAAAGACAGGTTTTGGATAGAACTTACAGGCTTAATGCCACAAACAAATCACATGTATCAATACCTGGTTGATGGTGCCATACGAATCGCCGACCCCTATTCTACAACTATTCTGGATGAAACGAACGATAGTTTTATAAACTCAACTACATATCCGAACTTACCGGCTTATCCTAACGGATTAACAAGTCATGCTGTTACCTTATTAAGAACCGGAGATGCACCTTATAACTGGCAGGTAACAAACTTTCAACCCCCGGCAAAAACAGATCTGGTAATTTATGAATTGCTCATTAGGGATTTCGATGCATTGCATAGTTTTGATGCCGTTAAGGCCAGATTGGATTATTTACAAAATCTAGGAGTAAATGCCATTGAATTAATGCCGGTGAGCGAATTCGATGGAAACGAATCTTGGGGATACAATCCGTCATTCCATATGGCATTAGACAAATATTATGGAACACCAACAGCCTTTAAGCAATTTATCGATGAATGCCATAGCAGAGGTATAGCTGTTATTCTAGACGTGGTGTATAACCATGCTACCGGTCAAAACCCCTATTACAGGCTTTGGAATACCAGTAATGGTGGTTATGGCGGCCAGGCAATTGCTGATGGCCCGTTTTTTAATCCTGTTGCCACACATACCTATAGCGTATTTAATGATCTTAATCATAGTAAACAGGCAACCCAAGATTATGTAAAGAGAACAAGCCAATATTGGATCGATGAATTTAAGGTCGATGGCTTTCGATGGGA